>JAILLZ010000262.1 GCA_024692885.1 Lachnospiraceae bacterium
ACCGCCAGTGCATATCCCATGTATCCCGGCAGACTTTTTTCTATCCCCATTATTCTGTAAAGCTCATACATTCCCACAAGTGAAATGCACATCATGGAGAAGAGTAAAACCGTTCCCCCCGGTATTATAAGCAATAAAGCGAGTGCTACTAATATTACACCGCTGATTAATCTTGTCCAAAACAAGGTTACTCCTCCTTCAAGCCACCAAATCTTCTGTCGCGTTTTTCAAATGCTTCCAAAGCCTTCCTCAATTCATTCTCGTCAAACTCAGGCCATGGCACATTTGTAAAATAGAATTCACTGTAAGCAAGCTGCCACAAAAGAAAATTTGAAAGTCTCTGTTCGCCGCTTGTTCTGATGAGCAAATCCGGATACGGAATTCCGGCCGTATCAAGATAAGAAGAATACAAATCCTCGGTTATCTCATCCTCTGCTATCTTACCGTCTTCTATATCTTTGTACATTTTTTTCATGGCGCGGACCATTTCGTCACGTCCACCATAATTAAGAGCAAGAATAAGGTTGAAACCGTCGTAACATGCAGTCTCCCTCTCAGCACGCTCCATACTCTCTCTCAAAGACTGTGAAAATCCGCTTCTATCTCCAATGAACCAGATTCTCATATTGTTTTCTTTGCCGTCTTTTATACATTTCTTTATATATTTTTCAAACAGAACCATGAGAGTGGAGACCTCTGCATTTGGTCTGCTCCAGTTTTCAGTGGAAAAAGCGTATAACGTAAGATATTTAATACCAAGATTGGATGCAATCCTTGTAATCTTTTCAACATTTTCCGCACCCACTTTATGTCCGTAGGTTCTTGGCTTTCCCTTTCCTTTAGCCCATCTTCCGTTTCCGTCAAGTATTATAGCTACATGATTAGGTATCATAAACTAATCCCCTCATTAATAACGGGGACATACTTTTTTAGCATGCCCCCGGTTTCTATTAAACAGTAAGTATTTCTTTTGTCTTTGCATCAACAGCTTTGTCGACTTCTGCAATGTATTTGTCGGTAAGCTTCTGAGCATCATCCTCAAGATCCTTTATCTCATCTTCAGAGATATCTGTTTTAGAAAGCTTTTTAAATGCATCGATGGCATCTCTTCTGATATTTCTAACTGCTACCTTTGATGCCTCACCTTTCTTTTTTACGTCCTTTGCAAGCTCTTTACGTCTGTCTTCCGTCATCTCAGGGAAAACAAGTCTTATAACCTTTCCGTCGGTTGATGGATTGATTCCAACATCCGAAGCCTGGATAGCTTTGCAAATTTCCTTTACAAGTGTAGCCTCCCAAGGCTGAATCTGAATCATTCTTGGTTCAGGAACACTGATATTTGCTACTGACTGAAGTGGAGTCGGAGCTCCGTAATAATCAACCTTAAGCTTATCAAGAACATGCGGATTCGCTCTTCCGGCTCTGACAGAAGCAAGCTCCTCATTCAATGCATGTAAAGTTTTGGTCATTTTTTCTTCGTAAACCTTTAATCTTTCGTCCATGTTTACCTCCCGGTTATACAGTAACTATTGTACCGTTAAATTTACCGCTTGAAGCTTTTTTAATGCTGTCTTCCTCGTTGAGAGCAAACACATACATAGGTATTTTGTTTTCTCTTGCAAGGATGGATGCGGTCATATCCACAACGGCAAGATTCTGTGCGATAACATCATCTATAGAAATCTCGTCATATCTCTTAGCGTTTGGATTAACCTTAGGATCGCTGTCGTATACTCCGTCAACGGCCTTTGCAAGAAGAATTGCATCCGCTTCAATCTCAATCGCTCTTAAAACAGTGGCTGTATCCGTAGAAAAATAAGGATGTCCTGTTCCTCCTGCGAAGAAAACAACCATGTTTTTCTCAAAATACTTATTTGCTCTGTCTTTAGAAAAAAGCTTGGTCATGGAACCGCATTCGAAAGGAGTAAGAATATTTGTCTTCATCCCTTCAGAGCGGAAAATCTCTGACACATAAATACAGTTCATGACAGTTGCAAGCATACCAATCTGATCCGCCTTGGTTCTGTCAATATTCTCGGAAGATCTTCCTCTCCAGAAGTTTCCTCCTCCGATAACGATACCAACCTGAACACCGTCATCAACAAGTTTTTTAACCTGTGCCGCTACCTTTTTACATACCGGCTCGTCAACCCCCGTCTTTTTATCCCCTGCAAGAGCTTCTCCACTAAGTTTTAAAAGAACACGTTTCATATTAATTAGTTACCTTTCTGAGTTTCAAAAAGACCCTTAACATCTATATCAGCATAGCTCTGTGAACAGAAACCTTCAATAACGGCACCGTTGTTGATCTGTACTGAACGTGACTTGATGTTACCCATAACAACAGCTGAAGTATCTACTACGATAGGTCCGTGAACATCGATATCACCCTTTATAGCTCCTGCGATAACTGCTGATGAAGCTGTGATGTTACCGATAACTACTGATCCGATTCCAATCTTAACAGTTCCTGTACTGTTTACTTCACCTACAACATGAGCTGCATCTGCAAAGAACTCAGATGAATGGCTGTCTCCTTCAAGGTTTCCTGTAACAACAAGCTTTCCGTTACATGAAACATTTCCGTTGATTCTACCCTGAATATCGATAGAACCCTTAGCTGAGATATCACCTGTGAGGCATGTTCCCTCTGTGATAACTGTTACTTCGTCTGCTATCTCGTTATCTGCCATAGGTGCTTCCTCGGCATATGTATCTGCAACAGGTGTCTCCTCAACAGCTGGCGCAGTTAATTCTTCGTCAATCTTAAGTTCTTCGGTCATTGGTTTCTCCTCCACATATAATTCTTCAATTCCGTTTCCTGCTGTTTCAGCAGATGTAATCTCCTCTTCGATTACGTTGTTCTCCATTTCAGGCTCAGTCTGTGCTTCTTCTGCAACAGGCTCTTCCGCAACAATATTTTCTGCGACGTCATCAGAATGGGCAAGTGACTCGGCTTCCTTCTTAGCCTGCTCAAATTCCTCTTCGCTGACATCTTCTAAAAGACCATCAAGTTTAGACATCTCTGCATCAGTATCAAGTTCTTCTTCAAGAGTATCCACAACCAACTCGTCTTCTTCCAGAGGCTCATCCGCGCCCGGCATAAGCTCATTTACGGCCTGGGAGAAATCTTCTTTAAAATCCTTTAAAAAACTCATCTCTTCCTCCTATATTTATTCGATACTGTTTGCAGCTATGTGCTGAATAACAGTAGTATCCCCATCAATCGGCAGAATATCCGCTCCCAAATCTTCCAGCCTTTCAATTAAAGTACTGAGTGAATCCACTGTTTTTTCCTTAGCGGAAGTATCATGCATCAGTACTATGGACGTTTTATATTTTACAACATCTTTCATGACATTTTCAACCAAATCTTCAGAGGTATAAACCTGAGAAGTAGCATCTCCGTTAGAGACATTCCAGTCGAAATAAGTTATGCCCTGAGCGTTTAAAAAGGATATACATTTTGCCATATCATCATTATTGACCTGGTTGGAACTTCCACCCGGAAAACGGTAATACAAACATTCCTGTCCGGTCACATCGTAGAGCAAATTCTGAATCCTGGTAAAATCCTCTTCGAAGGACTCAACCGAGCTGTAAAGTTCGGAATACTTATGAGAATAAGAATGCATTCCAAGTGTGTGTCCCTCATCAACTATCCTTTTGTAAAGCTCTTTGGACTTTTCGTCCTCCTGGCCTATCACAAAAAATGTAGCTTTAACATTGTGTTCTTTTAAGATGTCCAGTATTTCTGAGGTATTGCTGCTAGGTCCATCATCAAATGTCAGATAAACCTTGAGCTGATCACCCTCTTCGGCCAGGTTATCCTTGAATCCGACCGCATTAGCTATCGGGTACTCTTCCTCAACGGACTCATCTATGTCCGTATTGTATTGAATCTCCCCCGTATCCGACACTTCAGTATTATCAGACACTTCTGCTTCTTCGTTGACGGTAAAGTGCTCCATCAGATAGTCCATTTGAAGTTGCAGATCGTGAACTTTTATAAACAGATAAATTACAGATACCAATGAAACAATCATCCACAGGAAAAGCGAAAGAACAATTCCAACCTTTATTCTTGCAACCCTTGCTCTACGCTGTTTGTTTCTGGTAAGCGTTTCTTTTCTCGTGCTCATTTCAAAAACTTCCCACTATTTTTTATTCTTCCGTGGTCTCCTCCACAGCCTCTGTCTCGTCTAAAGGCTCAACTACTGCGTCATAATCTTCCGTCTCTTCCTCAGTGTCTTCTTCATCGACGTAGTAATCTTCTTCCTCTTCGTCAGCATAGTATTCTTCTTCAGACACATCTGTGACAACAGCTGTCTCTGTTAACTTCTGCATTACTGCTTCACGCATTACGTTAACATAAACATCGAATTTTCCGTACTCTTCTATAAATGCATCCGATGAATCATATCCGTATTCGGTAGCAAGATCCGATACCTGTGATTCATAGAGAGAATCAAAATCTATACCCTTTTCATCGCCGATGGCCTTGAGAAGAATAATTTCTTTAGCCCAATCAGTTGCAGCGCTTAAGACTCCGTCAGAGTCTCCTACAAAGTTCTCAAGAAATTCATCCATCTCCATGCCGAACATTTCCGCATAGGACTCATATGATGCATATGTGCTAGAGTAACATGCAGAAACGAGCGCTTCCGGATAAGAGCTGAAAGAAGCATTTGCGAGTGCCTGTGTTAAAAGGTCTTCTCCCATCTGGCTGTTCGAAGATTCCTCAGCGCTCTCCAAAAGACTGGCCCTAACAGAAGCCTCATACTCTTCAACAGTGGAATACTCTGTGGCCGAAGCAACAAGCTCATCATTGTATTCAGGTGTAATAACTTTGCTTACATCATTTACCGTAATCTCAAAGGTTACTTCCTTACCTGCAACTTCCTCGCTGTAATCTTCAGGAAAAGTAAATGTTACGGTATTTGTTTCGCCGGCCTTCAAACCTTTAACACCGGCCTCAAACTCGTCAAGGAATTCTCCCTGACCGAGTATAAAACTGTAATCGCTGTCGCTACCTCCTTCGAATTCTTCTCCGTCGATAGTTCCAACATAGGATATGGTAACCTGCATTCCATCGGAAGCAGCTTCATCCACTGTTTCATAGCTTATATTCTCGTCCACGAGAGCTTCAGCCTCTTCTTTAACCTCCTCATCACTGACTTCAGCAATTATTCGGTTAACGGCGAGATTTTCATAATCTCCAAGCTTAACGTATTTAGAAGCATCAAAGTTCAACGCCTCATCCACGTCGATGTCGGTGACATTCACTATCTCTTCGTCACCGCTTACAGCTTCGGTTTCATCGGCAGCACTGCTTTCGGTATTCCCTGTGGAATTGCCGCATCCCACCATAACACCCATCGCTGTAAAAACCGCGGCCAATAAAATTTTTCTTTTGTTCATTATGTTTCCTCCAAAAATACGGATGCCGTATAGCTTAGCATCCAATCTAATCTATAATAACAATTTTTGATATTCCAAACAATAGAAAATTAGTATAAAAAAAGAGGATTGCATAACATGCAATCCTCAAAATTATTGATTAAATTAAGCGTTTGCCTGAGCAGCAACCTCTGCAGCGAAATCATCAACTCTCTTCTCGAGTCCTTCACCTGTCTCAAAACGAACGAAGCTTGCAACTGCAACCTTTCCGCCAACTTCCTTTGAAACCTGCTCAAGATACTTTCCAACTGACTGCTTTCCGTCCTCAGCCTTTACGTAAACCTGATCTACAAGGCAGATGTCCTTAAGCTCTTTGTTGATACGTCCCTCGATCATTCCGTTGATAACCTTCTCAGGCTTCTGTGACTCCTTAGGATCGTTCTGAATCTGAGCAAGAAGAATCTCTTTCTCATGTGCGATGTAATCAGCACTAACCTCTGAACGGTCAACATACTTAGGATTAAGAGCAGCAATCTGCATTGCAACGTTTGTAAGAGCTTCTTTTACTGCGTCGTTTACAACTTCAGCATCAGCCTTTACAACTACGGCAATTCTTCCACCACCGTGAACGTATGTTACTACACATCCGTTGTCAGCGGTAACTTTCTCGAAACGTCTGATTGTAAGGTTCTCTCCGATAACAGCAACCTGCTCTACAAGAGCATCCTTAACAGTCTTTCCTGACTCAGCCTTGTAATCTTCAGCCATGAACGCATCCATATCAGCTGCGCTTGAAGTAAGAGCCTGATTAGCAACTGTAGCAACGAAGGCCTGGAACTTCTCGTTCTTTGCAACGAAGTCTGTCTCTGAGTTAACTTCAACTACGGCGGCTGTCTTGTCTCCGTCTGTAGCTACAGCACAGATACCCTCAGCTGCGATTCTTGAAGCCTTCTTCTCAGCCTTAGCCTGTCCGTTCTTTCTAAGGAACTCGACAGCTTCATCCATGTTTCCGTTTGTTTCATTTAATGCCTTTTTGCAATCCATCATACCTGCGCCGGTCATCTCACGCAGTTCTTTTACCATAGCTGCTGTAATAGCCATTGTAATCTCCTCCAATTATATATAAGTATTTAAAAGCAATTTAAAGATTAAGCCTCTTCAGCCTCATCAACGAACTCTTCCTCAGCAACAACTGTTCCCTGGTTAGCCTCGATAACAGCGTCTGCCATCTTAGAAACGATAAGTTTTACTGCACGGATAGCATCATCATTTCCAGGAATTACATAGTCAAGCTCCTCCGGATCACAGTTTGTATCAGAAATTCCGATAAGAGTAATTCCGAGTGACTGAGCTTCCTGTACGCAGATTCTCTCCTTCTTAGGATCTACGATGAAGATAGCATCAGGAATTCCGCCCATTTCCTTGATTCCGCCAAGGTTCTTCTCGAGCTTCTCCCACTCTTTCTTGATTGCAATAACTTCTTTCTTTGGAAGAACTTCAAAAGTTCCGTCCTCTGCCATTGTCTCGATAGCTTTTAATCTCTCGATACGTGTCTCAACTGTCTTCCAGTTTGTAAGCATTCCACCGAGCCATCTCTCGTTTACATAGAACATTCCACAACGCTCTGCCTCAGCCTTGATAGCGTCCTGAGCCTGCTTCTTTGTTCCAACGAAAAGGATCTTTCCTCCGTTAGCTGCGATGTCAGCGATTGCATTGTAAGCATCGTCAACCATTCCTACTGACTTCTGAAGATCGATGATATGGATACCATTTCTCTCTGTGTAGATGTATGGAGCCATCTTAGGGTTCCATCTTCTGGTCTGATGTCCGAAATGAACACCTGCTTCAAGTAACTGCTTCATTGAAATAACACTCATTTTTCTTTCCTCCATTTGGTTTTTTTCTTCCATATGTTTCCAAACAAACAACCAATCAGGCACCGGTTTGTCATCCACATATGTGTTTAGTGTTTAAAATAAGCCTTGAAAATTCTATCACAATTCCAAGGCTTAAGCAAGAACTTTATTGTTTTTTTTATTTCTGATGTCTCATCATCTTTTCATAAGGATGTTTGCAAGACTTTCGTAGTCCAATCCCTCTTCAATTTCATAAGTTCCCGGTCTCAAAAGATTATCATAATCGAGTTTTTCAAGATACCTGTTAAAATCTGCCGCATCACTTATGATACCGAGTTCCTGCAATCTGTTTGCAATAATTATGGAGTCCTCTCCCGCGATAACCGATACTGTCTTGTATCTCGTGGTCTTGGTTTCCGATGAGTTTTCTGCATCTTCTGAAGATGTATTTTCATCGGAAACCGTAGTTTCATCGGTGTTATCATTGTCATTGCTTTCAGAATCCACAGCATCGTCTGTTGTAATCTCTGTATCAGCAACTTCAGTATTCTCCGTCTCGCTTGTGACAGCTTCAGTATCCGAAACCTCGGTAGCTTCAGTTTCTGTGTTTTGAGTTTCTGTGCTTAAAGCTTCTGTTTCGGCAATCTCTGTTTCTGTATCAGATGCTTCATTTTCAGCGGCACTCTTAAGTGTCTCGCCGTGATCTTCTGTACTTTCAGCAACTTCCGTATTATTTTCGTCATTTGTATTTGATACCTTGCCAAAACCTATGGACATAATTATGGCAGTTATGAGAATTCCGAATCCTGCCCCTCTTAAATAGT
Organism: Lachnospiraceae bacterium; assembly: GCA_024692885.1. GTDB lineage: Bacteria > Bacillota > Clostridia > Lachnospirales > Lachnospiraceae > JAILHT01. The sequence continues at coordinate 8,081 of JAILLZ010000262.1, forward strand.
ATTTGAATCTCACTCTTCTCTCTCCCTAAACAAATCCAAAACCAGTTTTACTTCACCAATTCCAAGGCCAAGTTCCTTGGCAATTTCCATCTCATCTTTTTCCAAATTGTACAAAGACAATATTTCTTCGTTATGGTTCTGGCTCTCGTCTGCACCTGAATCACCATTGTTTACAGACTCTTTGATAACCTCTGTAACATTTATCATTTCCGGAGCATTCTCCATAATGGAATTCATCTCGGCTTCTTCTGTTTCTCTCTCTATAGAATCCCTTGTTCTAAGGAGCTTTGACTGTAATTCCTTAAGTTCTCCCGCAAAATCCGTGAGCTCTTTGTGTTTATCATTGAGCATGCTGTACAAAAACATATTCTCGTTATGTGTTTTGTTCATTGACTCAAGAACATTATCGCTGAAATCGTTGATAGAATTGATTTTTTCTATAGATTGTTTTTCCATATTTCTCTCGTTTTCCAAAACCATATCTTCGATTTCTTCGGAAAAGTTTTCCTTCCCCTTTTCTACGGCAGCCTTCATCTCTTTTTCAACTGCCACCTTGATGTCTTCCATATTCATTTTTGCAATTTTGTTGACTTCATCAGGAGTCATCTTTTCAGTCACAAAAAAGCTGTCTACAATAAGAACAAGTCCTACTATAACCATCATTGCTGTCAAACCTGTCATAATTCTTCCCTTTTCAAATATTATTTATTTAATCTGAAGCTTAGATACTCACGTCAAAACGACCGCCTTCATCTTTCTTAAACACTTTGCCGTCCGACTTTTCATCTTCGTCTTCCTTCTTTTCACGTTTTTTTCCGTGATACTGATATGTCCCGTTGCTTCCACCGTCTTTGGCATCATAACGAAAGCCAAAGAAATCAGTTTCGTCGACATCATTAACTCTGTTTAAGCTTTCGGTTTCGTGCTGATTGATTGTAGATTGGATATTCTGCTGGTTGATGGTAGTTTTAGCGTCTTCCTGTTGTTTGAAAACACTCATATCACTACTTCTTTGAATTACACCATTAAATTCAACAGGGTTTAGTGCCATAAGAAAGCCCTCCATACCATATTATTTCCATATGGTATTTTAATATAGTTTATTAATAAATGTCAAAAGCCAAAGGGCGAAATTACACCCCTTGGCTTAATGTCAGTCATTAACAAGAATATCCATGTATGGTCCCATCTTCTTCTTCATCTTTACCAATGCCTTGGTATGAAGCTGGGACACACGTGATTCAGACACATCGAGAATCTTGCTTATCTCTTTTAATGTCAATTCCTCATAATAATACAGTTCGATAACACGACGTTCCTTCTCGGTCAGTTGCTGCAAAGTATCCGTAAGCACCTGCTTAAGTTCTTCCTG
>JAILLZ010000134.1 GCA_024692885.1 Lachnospiraceae bacterium
GGTAATCATGCCTTCCTCGAGTCTTCCGCTGTCGTTTCTGTCAGCTAAAACTCTCCATCTGAAACCATTCGGTCCCTCATGAACATTTAAGAGGTAACCCACTCCGTGTCCTGTACCGCATCTGTAATCCATTCCAACATCCCAAAGTGGACCTCTGGCAAGGATATCAAGATTCAATCCGCTACATCCGTAAAGGAATTTTGCATGAGAAAGAGACATGTTAGAGCGCACAACTCTTGTGTAGTACTCCTTCATATTGTCGCTAACAGGTCCAAGAACAATGGTTCTTGTGATATCTGTGGTCCCCTCAAGGTAATGTCCGCCCGAATCCACAAGTAAAAATCCTTCAGGCTTCAATGTGGCATTTGACTCAGGTGTTGCTGAGTAATGCATCATTGCTGCATTCTCACCGTACGCGCTGATTGTGTCAAAGCTCAAATCCACGATTCCCTGTTCTCTTCTCTTTTCCTCAAGAAAATCTGATGCGGAAATCTCTGTAATGGTTTCTTTTCCGATATTTGTTTTAAGCCAGTACAGGAACTTTGTTACCGCTACTCCGTCCTTGATATGAGCGTTGATAGTGTTTTTTATCTCTGTCTCGTTCTTTATGGACTTCATAAGCATCGAAGGATTTGCGGCATTTTCTATGCGATTGTCTTTGAGACAAGCTACTATTCTGTAATTCACTTCCGATTCATCGAGAAGTACATCCCTGTTTTTTAATGACTTTGCGTAATCGATGATCTCATCATACTCTCTTATGGTGACATAATTGTCCGCAAGATATTTTTTCATTTCATCATCGATAACTTCGTGATGAACAAACCAAATGATGTTTTCTTTTTCTATTGCAAGATATGAAAGAACAACCGGCACGTTTTCAATATCATTTCCTCTGACATTCAAAACCCAGGCAATATCATACAAAGATGAAAGAATGTGCACGTCACATCCCTTTTCGTCCATCTTCTCTCTGATATCCTTAATCTTGTCTTCCATAGCCTTTCCGGCATACTTTACGTCCAGCACGTAAGCTCTTTCTTTGGAAAGTTCAGGACGGTCTGCCCAAACAATATCTACAAGATCCTCATCCACATAAACATTTCCGTTTTTCTTTTTAGCGAATTTCTCGAACTCTTTTCCGTCCTTTGATGTAACGACGCGTCCGTCAAAACCGACTGTTCCACCTTCAGGAATAGCCTTCTTAATATACTCTGAAAGTGTAGGAACACCTTCCTCTCCCATTCTGAAAAGTGTCACGGTGCTTCCCTCAAGCTGCTTTGCAGCCTGTGTGAAATATCTTCCGTCCGTCCAAAGTCCTGCTTCTGTCTTTGTAACAACCGCAGTTCCTGCCGAACCGGTAAATCCGGTCATAAATTTTCTGGCTTTAAAGTACTCTCCGACATACTCTGAATTGTGAAAATCAGAAGTCGGAATTACATAAACATCTATTTTTCTTTTTTCCATCTCGCTTCTTAATTTAGCGAGTCTCTGCTGTATTTCTGACATATCTAAACCTCTATCTTTCTCTGTAATTTGTGCTCTAAAGCGCAGACTACAACTAACTATAGTATTATCGCACACCGACATATTGATTTCAAATAGTACTATAGGCTTTTTGCATATCCGGCTTTTTCTGCACGGATTATGGGACAGGTATTCAATTAATCTTAAATCAACTTATTGATAGGCCTGATGCACAGGCATTTTTCCAAGTAAAGGGGGAAACAATATGAAAGGATATTTTACTTCTGAGGGTTATATGGGTTTTGTAGATGGAAGATATATTTTATTTGCGGATGAAGCGGATTACAGGGATTATTACGAAGATTGATTTTATTATAATCAGAGTATACTAAAAGGGCACACACGGTATTGGTGTGCTACCCGTCAAGAGGACAGTGAATAATTAAAAAGTTTCGTACCGCCAGTCGAGCAATCGGCTGGCGGTATTCTTATGCAGCCGCATAGTAGCTTTCATGGTATTCAACAGGAGTCATCAGCTGAAGCTTTCGTTGGATCCTTTCCGTGTT
>JAILLZ010000065.1 GCA_024692885.1 Lachnospiraceae bacterium
GCCGTACTTATCAGAAAAAGAAGTCTGCAGATTGTACTGAAAGCTTCGGTGAATGTAAAAGTTTCCGATATCATAGAGATTTCATTTGGACAGAAGACGGTAAAGGTTGAAGTATTAAGCCTGACCGAGTCCGTAAAAAAAGAAGATGCAAAGGATATGTTCAAGTATCTGTAGGAGATTGAAATGAAAAAAACTCGCGGAAGCAAACAAAAGAAAAAGACCGGAAGAGGAAGCATAGCAATAATAGTTATTCTCCTTTTGATAGTAATGTCTTTGCAGACATACCGGCTTTACAATAAGAATCAGGAATACATAGCCGAAGAGGAAGAACTTCAAAAGAAACTTGAAGAAGAGACGGAGCGGCAGCAGGAACTCAAGGAATACGAAGAACAGCTTGGGTCTGACGAGTATACCGAAAAGGAAGCACACAACAAACTGGGTATGCTTTATGACAACGAAATAATTTACAAGGAAGAAGATTAAAAAGGGGCTCCGACGATTTGCGTGGGGCCTTTTTCTCGTTTTATACATCTATGAAAAACGACATCATTTTGGAGAAAATCAAAAAATACATAGCCGAAAATCGCCTTATAACAAAGGACGATAATATTTTGGTCGGGCTGTCGGGAGGAGCGGACTCTACAGCCCTTATTTTGGTGCTTCTCGCGCTTCGGGAGGAGCTTGGCTTTAATCTCTACGCTCTTCATCTGGAGCACGGAATAAGGGGCAATGAAAGCCTTAGAGATGCAGAGTTCTCTAAGCGGCTGTGTAGCGAGCATAATGTGCCTTTTAAACTGGTTCGTGTTGATGTTCCAAAAGTGGCGGATGAGATGCGTCTCGGCACCGAGGAAGCAGGACGTATAGTAAGATACAGAGCTTTTGACGAGTATGGCAGAGAGATTGAATCAAAAGCGGGATGCGATGCCGAAAAAGTAAAGATCGCAGTTGCACATCACGCGGATGATAACATGGAAACAGTCCTGTTTAACCTTACAAGGGGCAGCGGCCTTATGGGCGGAGCAGGAATAAAACCGTTTGCAAAGAGGCGTGAGGGCTTTAATTGCATAAGACCTTTGCTTTCAGTCACGAGAAACGAGATTGAGGAATACCTAAAGGAAAAAGGCCAAAACTACTGCGTGGACGCGACAAATGAAGAGGTGGAGTACAGCAGAAACAAGATAAGAAATCTTGTCATACCTGAGCTTGTGAAGATTAATGCAGGGGCTGCGGACCATTTTAGTGATTTCGCAGGAGAGTTGCAGGCTGTAGCTGAATATATTGACGCAGAGACAAGAGCATTTTTTGAGGAAAAGGGCAATGAACTGTCTGCTAAGAAAACAGTAATAAATATCAAATGTCTCGCCAAGGCTCACCCGGTCATTCAAAATATGGCTGTAAAAAAGGCCCTTGTCACCGTGGCGGGCAGAGAAAAGGATATAACGAGAACGCATGTTGAGCTTGCAAAGGGACTTTTAGAAATGCAGAGCGGAAGAAGCCTTGATATGCCGTACGATATCGAGGTGAGACGTGAATATGACAACATAGTATTTGTAAAAAAGAAGGAAAAGGAGGACTGCACTCAATTTTGTCCGCCTGTGGATGAATTGTTTGAGATAACCAAATTTTCCGCAGAAAACCTGACTTCTTTGGATAATCGCATACCCAAAAAGATATATACGAAATGGTTCGATTATGATAAGATTAAAAGTGGTTTTTTGTCTAAATATCCGGAAAAAGAGGACCGAATCTGCATAGATAAAAATGGACATAAAAAGAGAGTTCTCGATTATCTCAAGGATGAAAAAGTGCCGGCTGAAAAGCGAAAAAAAGTAATTCTTCTCGCAAAGGACAACGATGTTATCTGGGTTGTCGGGCACAGAATCAGTGAGAAGTATAAAGTGGATGAGAATACAAAAACTATTATAGAATTCAAATTAAAAACAAGTGAAAAGGAAGAGTGAGGACTATGAGCGAAAGAATCAAAATACTTGTATCCGAAGAGGACGTAGATAAGAGAATCGAGGAACTCGGAAAAGAGATTTCGAAGGTGTACGGAGATGAACCTGTGCATCTTATCTGCGTTTTAAAGGGTGGAGTTTTCTTCATGTGCGAGCTTGCAAAGAGAATTTCATCTCCGGTGACAATGGATTTCATGTCAGTATCAAGTTACGGTTCAGACACAAAGTCAAGCGGAATCGTTAAAATCATAAAGGATCTCGACGAGAGCATTAAGGGTAAAAACGTTCTCGTAGTGGAAGATATCATCGACTCAGGAAGAACATTAAGCTACCTTCTTGAAATCTTAAAGAGCAGAGATCCAAAGAGTCTCAGACTCTGTACACTTCTTGACAAACCTGAAAGAAGAGTTGTGGAAGTCGATGTGGATTACGTGGGATTTGAGATTCCTGACGAATTCGTAATCGGATACGGTCTCGACTACGATCAGAGATACAGAAACCTTCCTTACATCGGTGTTGTGGAGCTTGATTAGTATATAGGAGAAACGCGTTGAACAGACAAAGTTTTAGAGGATACGGCTTTTATATCGGTCTCGTTGTCGCAGTTATAGCGCTTTGGATTTTGCTTGATTCCAGAGCTGGAAACAATACAGACTATACTGTTTCACAGTTTAAGGCGGCGCTTAGCGCAGAAGAGGTCGTATCGGTCGAGATAGAACAGAACAGAGAGGTTCCATCCGGAGTGCTTCATATAGTGCTGAGCGATGGATCGACAAAGAAGGTATACGTTTCCGACATAAATGATATTCAGGAAATGTTCGATGAGATTGGATTTACCAGTTTTATCGTTGATGACATGCCTGCGGAAGACTGGCTCAGCAATCTGCTTCCGCTTCTCATAATGTTCGGTGCCATGTTTATCCTGTTCATCATGTTGAACAACCAAACCCAGAGCGGTGGCGGTGCAGGTTCCAAGATGATGAATTACGGAAAGAGCCGTGCAAAGCTTAATGAAGATGTGAAAGACATCGATTTCAGCAAGGTTGCCGGACTCAAGGAGGAGAAGGAAGAACTCGAAGAACTTGTGGACTTCCTTAAAGCTCCTGATAAATTTACTCAGATAGGTGCAAGAATTCCTAAGGGAGTGCTTCTTGTCGGCCCTCCGGGAACAGGAAAAACTTTGCTTGCCAAAGCTGTGGCCGGCGAAGCGGGAGTACCTTTCTTCACAATCTCTGGTTCTGACTTCGTTGAAATGTTCGTCGGTGTCGGAGCATCAAGAGTGAGAGACATGTTCGCAGAGGCGAAAAAGAATGCTCCGTGTATTATTTTTATCGATGAGATAGATGCGGTTGCAAGACGCCGTGGAACCGGTATGGGCGGCGGACATGATGAGAGAGAACAGACATTAAACCAGATGCTCGTTGAGATGGACGGTTTCGGAACCAACGAGGGAATCATAGTAATGGCTGCCACAAACCGTGTGGATATATTGGATCCTGCCATAATGAGACCGGGACGTTTCGACAGAAAAGTATTTGTCGGAAGACCTGACATCGGCGGAAGAAAAGAAATCCTCAGAGTTCACGCAAAAAACAAACCTTTGGGTGATGATGTAGATCTGGACCAGATAGCACAGACTACAGCAGGTTTCACCGGAGCGGATTTGGAGAACCTGTTGAACGAGGCAGCAATTCTTGCCGCAAAATCTGCGAGGGCATACATCATTCAGGATGATATAAAGAAGTCCTTTGTAAAGGTGGGCATAGGGCAGGAGAAGAGAAGCAAAATCATCACTGAGAAAGAAAAGAAGATTACGGCATATCATGAGGCCGGTCACGCAATTCTTTTCCATGTGCTTCCTGATGTCGGACCTGTGTACTCCGTATCCATAATTCCTACAGGAGCCGGAGCAGCAGGATACACGATGCCTATCAATGAGAACGATGAAATGTTCAACACAAAGGGCAAGATGCTTCAGGATATAGTTGTTTCACTTGGAGGACGTATCGCTGAGGAGATAATCTTTGACGATATAACCACAGGTGCTTCGGAAGATATAAAACAGGCAACCAAGGTGGCCAGAGCAATGGTTACAAAGTATGGTATGTCTGAAAAGCTTGGTCTTTTGAATTATTCAAACGATGATGATGAGGTTTTTATCGGAAGAGACCTGGCTCATACAAGAGGTTTCAGTGAGAGTGTTGCAAATCTTATTGATACCGAGGTTAAGCGAATCGTAGACGAGTGCTACGACAAAGCGAAAAAGATACTTCTTGAGAATGAAGATGTACTTCACGGGTGCGCAAAACTCCTTCTTGAAAAGGAGAAGATAGGAAGAGACGAGTTTGAGGCACTTTTTAAAGATAAAGCCTAGTGTTTGGGAGTCGATGGCATGAAAGAACGTTCAGTATACGAACTGAATAAATTGCAGCGGTACGTAATGCAGATGCGACCGGTTTTAAGAAAGGCCGCACTGTATTCCGACGGAACGGAGGACTACAGATCTCCTTCCGAGCCGGAACCGTTTGATGCCGTTCGTATAAGATTCCGCGCTGCAAAAAACAATATTGATATTGTTTGGTTTTGCACGGGCAACACTCAAAAAGTCATGCCGTTGGTGGAAACAAAAGACAATTTCGAATACTACGAGATTGAGCAAAAGCTTGAAGACACAACTTTTGAATACTATTTCAAAATATCAAGCGGACTTTTGGAATGCTACTATGACAGATACGGTGTACACCAGGACCCGAGATCAAGATATCAGTTTCGTATAGTTCCGGGATTCCATACACCGGACTGGGCAAAGGGTGCAGTAATGTACCAGATATTTGTGGATCGTTTCTTCAACGGGGATGAGTCCAACGATGTTTTGGATAATGAGTATTATTACATCCGGGGAACAAGCACCAGAGTTCCGCCGGAAAAATGGGATAAACCACCTGAGAGCTTCAGTGTTGCCGAGTTTTACGGAGGAGATCTTGAGGGTGTCAGAAAGAAACTGGATTATCTGAAATCATTGGGAATCGATGCCATATACTTCAACCCATTGTTCGTTTCTCCTTCGAATCACAAATATGATATTCAGGATTATGAGCATATTGACCCTCATTTCGGAAAAATCATAAATGATGACGGAGATCTTCTGAACGAGGAGAGAAGAGGCAATATTGCAGCAACCAGATATCAGAAACGTGTCACAGACCTTGAAAACCTTGAGGCCAGCAACAAACTTTTTGCGACACTTGTCGAAGAAGCGCATAAAAAGGGTATAAAGGTCATCCTCGATGGCGTGTTCAACCACTGTGGATCATTCAACAAGTGGATGGACAAGGAACTGATATACGAGGAAAAAGAGGGATATGAGCCTGGAGCATATGTTTCAAAGGACAGTCCTTATAAAGACTATTTTGCGTTTGAAGACAAAAACGCATGGCCATACAACAATACCTATGAGACATGGTGGACGCACGACACGCTTCCAAAGCTCAATTACGAGGGAAGCGAGCTGCTGTATAACCATATTTTGGAGATTGCAAAAAAATGGGTTTCACCACCTTACAATGCTGACGGATGGAGACTTGATGTGGCCTCGGATTTGGGACATAGCAAGGAGTTTAACCATAAATTCTGGAGAGACTTTAGAGATGCGGTAAAGAGTGCAAATCCTGATGCCATTATTTTAGCCGAGCATTACGGCGACCCGAGAGACTGGCTCGACGGTCATCAGTGGGATACCATCATGAACTATGATGCTTTTATGGAACCGCTCACCTGGTTTTTGACCGGTATGGAAAAGCACAGCAATGAATTCTATCCCGACAACATAGGAAAAAACGGTGATTTTGAGGGCTCCATGAGACATTATATGGCAAGCTTCATGACTTCGTCATTGTATTGTTCCATGAACCAGCTTTCAAATCATGATCATTCAAGATTTTTGACGAGAACAAATCATAAAGTCGGAAGAGTGGACCAACTGGGATATCTTGCTGCTGAAGACGGCGTGAATTACGGCGTGTTCAGAGAGGCAGTCCTTGTGCAAATGACATGGCCGGGAGCACCTACCATATACTATGGTGATGAGGCGGGAGTTTGCGGATTTACAGATCCGGACAACAGAAGGACTTACCCATGGGGACATGAGAGAACCGATCTCATAGACCTTCATAGAGACCTTATTCGAATTCACAAGAGATATGATGCTCTGAAACGAGGATCCTTCCAGTTTTTGGACGGAGAAATAAATCTTTTGTGCTATGCAAGATTTAACAGGAATGAGCATTTTGTTATAGTCGTAAACAATGCGGAACTCAAGCGTGATATCAACATTCAGGTTTGGTATGCGGGAACACCTATGAGCGGAACGATGAAGCGAATTATAGCTACTTCGCAGGAAGGTTATTCTTTGATGCCTGAGATTTATCCAATCGAAAACGGAAAGATAAAAATAACCATGAATCCTTATTCTTCCGTTATTTTGAAATATGTGGAATAATTGTTGTCCGCGTAATTTGGCATCAAATA
>JAILLZ010000069.1 GCA_024692885.1 Lachnospiraceae bacterium
AACCATCGCCCCATGAGTTGGCGATAATCCAGGCACCCACCTCGTCTTCTTCCACCTCGCCAACGATGCCATCGCCATCCAGGTCGATATCGGAAGGCAAACTTTTCTGTAAATCTTTAGCATGGTCTGAAACGTTTTTACCTTCCATGCCTTCACTCTCCTCAACAAGAGGACATATTACATAAACCTGATGACCTGCATTGACTTCCTTCACTATAAACTCATTCGTCTTAAGCCTGTAGGATTCACCCACAACACAGTTCTTTATAGGCAGTCGTTTTGCCGGCACCTCATCTATAATCGAAATATCCAAATCGCCGTAAAGGATAATTGCAAGAGTTCTCGGAATCGGTGTTGCACTCATTACTATAATGTGTGGTTCAGCACCTTTATCCGCAAAACATTCTCTCTGTCTGACACCAAAACGATGCTGCTCATCTGTTATAACAAGCCCAAGATTAGAAAATACTGCCTTTTCCTGGATCAATGCCTGGGTTCCGATTATCATGGCATCCTTTTCGGTATCCATTTTTTCATAGGCCAGTCTTTTTTCTTTTGCTGTCATTGAACCGGTTAAAAGAATAACCGGAAAATTAAGTCCAAGAAGCTTTTCCATATCCTCAAAGGAATCTCTGTGCTGTCTTGCAAGAACTTCTGTCGGTGCCATTAATGCGCTCTGATAACCCGAATGTGACATCCATGCCATCACGAGAAAAGCAACAATGGTCTTTCCGCTTCCAACATCGCCCTGAATAAGGCGCTGCATAACATATTCCGAAGAAATATCCTTCTTCAATTCGTCAAGACATTTCAACTGGGCCCCCGTCAGATTAAACGGAAGCTTCTTTACAAGATTATCTATAAAGCCATCATCTGTTAACCTGAACAGATTTTGTTTCTTCTCAGATGCTGTCTTTTCAAGATGCATTCTAAGTAAGAACAAAAAGAACTCATCAAAAACAAGACGCTTTCTTGCCTCAATCAGCTTTTCCATCGTCTCCGGAAAATGGACCTGTTCGAGGGCAAAATTGTATTCAGCAAGCTTTGACTCTGTCCTTATTTCTTCAGGCAAAAACTCCGTCTGTGAGTCAATCCCGTCGAGGCAGGCTCTCACAGCTTTTGAAATCGCATTGTTTGTAAGACCTGCGGTTTTGGAATAAACAGGCTGGAATGAAAGCATCTTTTTCTTGTAATCATCCACGGAATAAACAACAGGCTGCTCCATTGTCAGTTTGTTGTTTTTCAAAAGAACCTTTCCGTAAAAAACATAGGCCTCACCTGCATTCAGAGCATTTTTTATATAGTCGCTTCTGAACCAGACCAATTCCAAGCGTCCGGTATCATCCTTTACATTTGACAATACGATGGACATTCTTGCAGTTCTCTTCAATAGCGGTTTTTGCATTAAAACACCGTAAACCGCAGCTATCTCTCCAGTATTAAGTTCGTTGATGTGTTTCGGTGAGTCAAATTTCTGATATTCCCTGGGAAAATGAAGGAGTATATCACCGGCGGTGTATACTCCTATCTTATTCATCAGTTTTTCAGTTTTCTCACCAATTCCTTTGATTTCCCTAATCGGTGTTTCAATATTCATAGCTTATTCCACTGACATAATGTAATAATAAACCGGCTGTCCGCCATAATTTACTTCCATATCAATATCCGGATACTCGTCTGAGATTAAAGATGCCATTGCATTTGCATCATCTTCGGTAACATCTGAACCGTAGTACATACTGATCATTGCAGACTCATCATCAACCATTTCTTTAACCATATCAAGGATTGTAGTCTTGATATCAGCGTTTACAGAGAGGATTGAAGAATCTCCGATTCCCATATAATCTCCGGAATGGATAACCTTGTCATCAATCTCGGTATCTCTGACTGCATATGTAACCTGGCCTGTCTTAATAAGACCAAGCTCCTCAATCATTCTTTCCTTATTCTCTTCAGCAGACTGTTCAGGAATGAAATTAATTAGTGCAGTAATTCCCTGAGGAATTGTCTTTGTAGGCACTACAATAATATTCTTATCCTCTGTGAGATCAGCTGCCTGATTAGCGGCAAGAATAATGTTTTTATTGTTTGGCAATACAAAAATATTCTTTGCATTTACTTTGCTAATAGCATTAAGCACATCCTCAGTACTTGGGTTCATGGTCTGTCCGCCTTCGATGAGGTAGTCACAGCCAAGGCCTTTAAAGATTTCTGCAAGTCCATCACCGATTGAAACAGCGATAAATCCAAATTCTTTTTCAGGCTCCTTAGGTGCTTCGCTCTCTGAAGCAGCAGGTGCTTTGACATCTGAATTTATGTTTTCTGCCTTAATATCAACAAGAGAACCGAATACCATGGCTTTAGTGAACACTTCGCCAATATTATCCGTTTCCATATCCAAAAGGATTACATTGTTCTCTATTTTTGAATTCTTGACATTTCCCATTTCGGCAAATGCATTGTTGAATTTACTTACATCAGCTCCTGAAAGATCTTTCTTGGGAACTACTGTAAATGAAACAGAGTACTCATATTTAGGAACTTCCTTTTCTTCCTCTTCTAGAGAGAAATCAAGCTCTTCGCCCTTTAATACGGCAAGTCCGCCTTTAAGTACCTGTACAAGTCCCTGTCCGCCCGAATCAACAACACCGGCCTGCTTTAAAACAGGAAGCATCTCAGGTGTAAGAGCCAAAACTCTGTCTGCCTCTGCAACAATCTGCTCTGCGAAATATACAACGTCGGTTGTCTCGCCGGCCAATTCTCTGGCTTTAACTGACACACCCTTTGCCACAGTAAGGATTGTACCCTCCTTTGGCTTCATAACTGCCTTGTATGCAGTCTCAACCGCCTTTTCGCAAGCCTCTGCAAGAAGCTCAACATCAACTTCATCATGTTCCTTTATAGCTTTGGTAAAGCCTCTGAAAAGCTGTGAAAGAATAACACCTGAGTTTCCTCTTGCTCCTCTTAATGAACCAGAAGACATTGCCTTTGACAAAGACTTCATATCAGGATTTTCAAGTGCCATAACTTCTTTGGCAGCTGACATAATGGTTGCCGACATATTTGTTCCCGTGTCACCGTCCGGTACAGGGAAAACATTAAGCTCATTTATCCATTCTTTTTTTGCTTCAAGATTTTTTGCTCCCGCCAAAAACATATTAGCGAGAATTTCTGCATTTATCGAGGTAGTTTCCACCGATTCTCCTCCTTAATCTATCTGTCTGATACCTTCAACGAAAATGTTAACCTCGCTGATTTCCATTCCCGTGAAAGACTCAACCTTATACTTAACAGTCTCAATAAGGTTATCCGAAACAGTAGGTATGCTGACACCATATACTACAATCACATGAAAATCTATATGAATCTTATTGTCTTCATCTACTGTTACATTTATACCATGGGTAATATAATCTTTTTTTAATAGCTTAACAAGTCCGTCTTTCATATTAACGGATGCCATACCGACAATACCAAAGCACTCTACCGCAACAGCTCCGGCATAAGATGCAATAACTTCGTTATCAATAATAATGCGGCCCAGACCGTTTTCTAATTGTCCTTTCATATAAACACCATTATACGAACTTTGCTTTCGATTTACATGCGAGTTCGTATCGCATATAATCGGAGACGATAGTATCTCAACATAA
>JAILLZ010000076.1 GCA_024692885.1 Lachnospiraceae bacterium
TCAAACGACGATTTGCAGGGAGTAGGAGGAGGAGTTCCGGGGCCTGTAAAGTCTGAGGGAACAGTACAGGGATGCGTAAACCTCGGTTGGGGTGTATTCAACGTGGCAGATGATTTATCTGCAAAGGTAAATCTTCCTGTAAAAGTTGGAAACGACGCAAACGTAGCTGCTCTCGGAGAAATGTGGATGGGAGCAGGAAAAGGTCGTAAAAACGTTGTCATGGTTACTCTTGGAACAGGAGTTGGCGGAGGAATCATCTGTGACGGAAAGATGATAGCCGGAGCTCACGGTGCCGGTGGAGAGATTGGCCACATGACAGTAAACGATGAAGAAACAGTGGCATGTAACTGTGGAAAGAAGGGTTGCCTTGAGCAGTACACATCAGCTACAGGTATCGTAAGACTTGCAAAGATGGAGCTCGAGAGCACAACCGAAGCAACAGCTCTTAAGAATCATGATCCACTTACAGCAAAAGACATATTTGATGAGGCTAAGGCAGAAGATAAAGTTGCACTTGCTCTTGTAGAAAGAGTATGTGATATCCTTGGTTCAGCTATGGCATCAGTAGCCTGCGTAGCAGATCCTGAAGTATTTGTTATCGGTGGAGGAGTATCAAAGGCCGGAACAATTATCACAGAAAACACAAAGAAGAGCTACGATAAGAAGGCATTCCACGCATGCAGAGCAGCTGAGTTTGTAATCGCAACACTCGGAAACGATGCCGGAATCTATGGATGCTGCCAGCTTATACTTGACTAAGGCGAATGATACGGTTGGTTTGGCTAACAATAATAAAGGTAGACAAATATAACATGGTATGATACTATAACAAAGCGTTTAAAAATGGCACGGCGATAGCCGTGCCATAATAACGGCGTGTGGCTCAGCTTGGTAGAGCGCTACGTTCGGGACGTAGAAGTCGCAGGTTCGAATCCTGTCACGCCGATAAAGAAAAAAGAATCACCCAAAGGGTGGTTCTTTTTTTTCTTTATGATGTAAAACAGAAACGAACCTGCGACAAAACGTCCCGAACGTAGTGAGGGCGGAGAAGGTGCTAAACGTCCGGTGGACGTTTGTTCAGCACGGACCGGAGCAAAGCGGAGACCGCAGGTTCGAATCCGGTAATCGAAGCGGAGACCGCAGGTTCGAATCCTGTTTTTGACATCAGGTTGCATATTATGCAACTCCCCGTTCAAAATGTGAAAACGACTCTCCAAAAACACCACTGAAAACTCAAAAAATGATACCTTGTTTGTCAAAATGAAACTCTGGCCAAAACCTATTGAACGAAAAATTCAAACAGCTAAGATATGCTTTGTGAAGAGGAAATCAACGGGGGATTTTCTTTAATGACAAATCATTAAGAGAAATGAAAAAGAGAAAGGAGATAAGTCATGAGTTCACAAAAACGTCTTATATACATGGTATTAGGACCAGTAATTTTTGCGGTACTGACCTTGCTTCTTAAGGGCTCTATCGGAGTAACACCGGCAGAGGGTATCGCAGCAGCAGCATGGATGATCTTCTGGTGGATAACAAGACCGGTAGACATTCAGGTAACAGCTTTACTTCCTGGTGTAGTAAATGCACTTTTCAACATCGTACCAATGGGTGATGTAATAGGAAAATATTCTTCAGGATCAATCATCTTGATTTTCGGTTCACTCCTCATTACAATTCCTTGGGCATTCACAGGACTTGATCGTCGTATCGCCTTAAAGGCACTTTCAATCATTGGTCCTGATATGAAGAGACAGGTAGCAGTTTGGTTGATCGTTCCAATCATCTTCTCTACAGTTCTTCCTAACGTTGTAGTAGTTGCAATCTTTACTCCAATCGCTATAGCAATGCTTAAGGCAGCAGGATATGACGGAAAGCACGATGCAGCAGTTCCTATCCTCTGTGCAATCGGTTGGGGAGCCGGAATCGGTGGAGTCGGTTCGCCATTCGGTGGAGCTATGAACGTTTCAGCTATCCAGATTTTACAGGAGTTCACAGGACGTGAGTTCATGTACGCTGACTGGGTAAAATATACAATCCCATATCTTGTAATAGCAACAATCATCATGGCAATCGTTATGGTTAACATGCCAATGGAAGTAAAGAGAATCGATGGTGCTAAAGAGTACTTCGATCAGCTTTACAAAGAACTTGGACCTATGAAGAGCAGTGAAGTTGTAGGACTTGTAATCTTCCTTCTTGCACTTGGATTATCATTTGCACGTCCACTTTACTCAAGCACATTCCCAACACTTGAGCCATACTGCATCTTCCTTATCTTAGGATTCTTGAACTTCTTTATAACAATAAAGGATTTCGGACTTTCACTTACATGGGAGTCAGCACAGAAGAACATGATGTGGGGAATGATGATTCTCTTTGCCGGTGGTCTTGCACTTGGTGCTATCCTTACAGGATCAGGCGCTAACGCAGCCATCGCAGAGGCAATCTCTTCAATGAACTTCGACGGAGGACTTACAACAGTTATCCTTATCGGTGTATTTGCCTGCGCTATCTCAGAGTTCTCAAACTCTACAGTATCAGCAGCACTTACAGTACCACTTGTACTTGGACTTACACAGCAGCTCGGACTTGATCCAGGACCATACTTCTTCGTTGCAGTTATCTGCTACAACTCAGAGTTCCTTCTTCCTGTATCAGTACGTGCTATCCCAATCGGATACGGACTTGATCCTTCAAAGATGATGAAGAAAGGTATCGTTCCATTTATCGTAAGAACAGTTACTTGTATCGTAGTAAGTTACCTGTTCTTAACATTCTGGCCAGGATTCGGAACATTAAGCTAGAATAATTGACAGTGAGACAGTTGTGAAAAATTATAAATAATAGAGATTTATAAAGCATGGATGCGGTCGTCTAAACATAGATTGCGGGGTTACCGCATCCGTGCTAAAAAAGGAGTAAAAACAATGAGTGAGGTTAAAGATTTAGTAGCCCGTTCAAGAAAGGCTCAGGAGCAGTTCGCTTTTGCAACGCAGGAGCAGGCTGATGCAGCAGCTAAGGCTATATGTAAAGTAATATTTGACAATGCAGAAAAGCTGGGACCAATGGCAGCTGAAGACACAGGCATGGGAGACCCTGACGATAAAATCTCTAAGTGCCGTAATAAATCAGCACTTATCTGGTACGACATAAAAGATAAGAAGACCGTAGGTGTAATCGAGAGAAATGAAGAGCTTCGTATGCTCAAGGTAGCAAAGCCAATGGGTGTTGTGGCAAGTATTATACCTGCTACAAACCCGGTTGTTACCCCTATGAGTAACGCAGCATTTGCACTTAAGACAAGAAACTCAATCATATTCAGCCCACATCCACGTGCTATCAAGCTTACACAGCTTATAGTAGATATGTTCAGAGCAGAGCTCAAGAAACTCGGACTTCCGGAAGACCTTGTACTCGGAGTTGAGAAGGCTTCCATCGAGGCTTCTGCAGAACTTATGAGTGAGGCAGACGTTATTGTTGCAACAGGTGGTATGGCGATGGTTAAGGCTGCTTACTCAAGCGGAAAACCTGCATACGGTGTTGGACAGGGAAATGTTCAGTGTATAGTTGATGATGATGTAGACCTTGAGGATGCTGCAAAGAAGGTAATCGCAGGACGTGCATTTGACTGCGGACTTATCTGTCTTGGAGAGCAGACAGTATTTGTTCCAAACAAGAAGCTCGATGATTTTATAGCAGCTATGGAAAGAAACGGAGCACATCTTATCACAGATAAGAAGGATGTAGACGCTATAAGAGAGAGCCTTTTCCCTAACCACGGACCAATAAACAGAGACGTAGTAGGAAAGACAGCTATTCAGATAGCAGACAAGCTTGGCTTAAAAGTTCCTGCAGGAACAAAGGTCATAGCTGTAAAAGTAGATAAAATCGGAAAAGAAGAAGATCTTTGCCGTGAGAAGATGGCACCAATCATTGCCGTTAAGGGTTATGATACCTTTGAAGAAGGCATGAATATGGTACTTACCAACCTTGATTTCGAAGGAAAGGGACACAGCATCTCAATCCATTCCAACAACGCAAAACACGTTGAATATGCCGGAATCATGGCTCCTGTATCCAGAGTAGTTGTAAACCAGCCTAGTGGAACAACAGGTGGAGGAAGCCCAACAAACGGTTTCATCCCTACAACAACACTTGGATGCGGATCTTGGGGAAATAACAGTTTCAGCGGAAACTTCACATATAAGCTTCTTATGAATGCCACACGTGTGGGATATCCATTTGAGAAATCATATCTCCCTAATGTAGAAGATGCATTTAATTAAATTTGTTTCCTTTTCTCCCTTAAAAAAACGTATATAAACCCTATTACAGCACCGTTATATGACGGTGCTGTAATGATAAATAAAGAAGGAATTTTTAAATCATGGAAAGAATAGCAGAGACTCTTAAAAAGAAAATAATGTCGGCTGAAGAAGCCGCTAAACTTATAAAGACAGGTGATGTACTTGCAGTGAGCGGATTCACATCCGTATGTTATCCAAAGAAGGTGACAACCGCTCTTGCCGAGATGCGCCATGCAAAAGACCTTACCATCTGTGTAGGTGCAGCCGTAGGAGATGAGATAGACGGAATACTTGTAAGAAACGGGCTGGTAAAGAGACGTTTTGGGCACCAGACAAACAAGGACCTTAGAAATGCCATAAATGAAGGCAAGGTGCAGTATAGCGATATACATATTTCACACCTCCCTACAAATATGAATCAGCAGGCAGGCCTAAAAATTAATGTGGCAATAGTGGAAGCTAGTGCAGTAACTGAGGAGGGAATCTATCTTGGATTGTCCTCCGGAACTGCTGATGCGGCTGTAAGAAATGCCGATATCGTCATAGTTGAGGTTAATGAAAAGCTTCCTATGGAACTTGGCCAGATGCATGACATCTTTGAAGTCGGGCTTCCGCCTCATGCTAAAATCATACCTATAACTAAACCTGATGACAGAATAGGAACAACATACATACCTTGCAACCCTGACAAGATAGCGGCAATCGTATTGTCAGATGTGGACGATGCACCTCAGAAATTCAAGCCGACAACTGAGGCTACTGAAAAGATTGCTGAAAATATAGTAAAGTTTTTAAAAGGTGAAATAGCAGCAGGCAGACTCCCTGAGAATCCGGGACCGCTTCAGTCCGGCGTGGGTTCCGTAGGTAATGCGGTTCTTCACGGACTTGAAAAGAGTGGATTCAAAGGTCTTCAGATGTACACTGAGGTTATGCAGGATGCAGCACTTGGTCTTATCGATAAAGGCGTTTTTGATTTTGTTTCTACAAGTTCTGTTGCACTCACTCCAGAGAGCAAAAAGAGATTTTTCGAGAACATAGACTTTTATAAGGATAAGATTGTAATCAGACCGAATGAGGAGTCAAATCATCCGGAGGTAATAAGAAGACTGGGTGTTATAGCTTTAAATACTCCACTAGAACTTGATATATACGGAAACGTAAATTCCACTCATGTAATGGGAACAAAGATGATGAATGGACTCGGCGGAAGTGGAGATTTTGCAAGAAATGCTAGAATAAGTATCTTTGCCACAGAGTCCATCGCCAAGGGCGGACTTATTTCAAGTATAGTTCCTTTCTGCTCACACATCGATCAGACAGAGCATGATGTCGCTGTAATAGTTACCGAGCAAGGTATTGCGGATCTCAGATGGAAAACTCCAAAGGAGAGGGCAGAACTTATCATAGAAAACTGTGCACATCCGGATTATAAGCCAATGCTCAGAGAATACTATGAAAATGCACTAAAGGTTTCAGCAGGTATGCACACACCTCACGATCTTACAAAGGCACTTTCATGGCATCAGAGATTCCTTGAGACAGGAACTATGAAAGAGAATTAATGGAATAAAAAAGAGGCTTAAGGTTCACCTGATTGGGTGAGCCAAGCCTCATTTACGTTTAATTATTATCGAGGGAAGTATCCAAGCTTTCCGGAAATCTTATTAGCCGCAGTCACAACTGATTTTGAAAGTTCTTCCTCGCTGCCCGGCAATGTAAAACGCCATAGGCTGGTGGAGACGCTAATTGCGGCTACAGGTTCGCGCTTTCTGTTGAAAATAGGAGCAGCAATTGATGCTGCGCCGTTTGAAAGTTCGTTCATGAGTGAACAATAACCGAGACGTTTGGTCTTTTCAAGTTCCTTTTCTATTTCGGAAATCTCAGTTTTTGTATCGGCAGTCAGTTTGTCGAGGTTGCTCATTTTTAAGATTGTAGCCACCTTTTCCTGCGGCATATATGCAAGCATTGCGCGTCCCATGGCTGAACAGTACATAGGATGTCTGTGACCCATAGGAATGAGCTGCTCATTTGAGCTCTTGCAGCAACAACAGATGAGATGAACTATCTCTGTTCCCTCAGGAACACTCATGTGGCTGTAGAGTTTGTTTGCATAGGAGAGCTGTTGAAGCTCCGGAAATGCATGTCTGTAAATATCATTACTCTGAAGGGTGATTCCGGCGAGTGAAACAATCTGAAGTCCCGGATAGTAGAAACCGGTATCGTCATCTCGCTCAAGATAACCGCAGTCGAGCAATGTATTTAAGTGACGTGAAACAGTACTTATATTCATATCCAGCATGGTAGCAATATCCGAAGTTCTAAGCATCGGAGTGGTCTCTGTAAATGCTGATAGTATTGATAAAGTTTTTGCTACTGAAGAAGTAGTACTCATTGTAAAAAACCTCACTTTGGGCTATGACATAGTTTATTTATAGCCAGTCTGTGAGATATTATAGCACTTAAAACAGGAAATAGTAACAAAAAAACGGAAATGAATAAAAATGAATAAAAACGTTTGAAAAATGCCTGTTTATGAGTTTGGTAAGGAACACTTATAAATGTAAAGATGGTATAATTTGGGGTAGTAATATATTTGGGGTAAATGTATGAATAGGGAATCAAACGCACAATTACAGTTTTATATGGATATGTCGAACCATCAGATGACGGCGAACGAATTCTTTTGTCCGGCATTGCTTGAGTCGATTGAGAGAAACTTTGGATTGAAGAATTCGCTAATTTCTTATTTTGATACACAGGGGAATTTTTTATCCTGGGTTAAAAAAGATGGTTTACATGTGAATGATGAGAATCATCCTTACAGGGAAATCGCGAAAACGGATGTAGTTAGATACATGATATACCAAGAGGGGGTACGTGATCATCTTACCTACTATAACGTGGAACCGCGATTGTATAAAGCATCGGAAGTGTTGGGGGAGTTAGATTATGACAACACACAACTGGTGAATTTCATGGAAAAGCATTTTTCGTCTCATTACAGCGTTACGTTGGCATTTGGAATAAATGCATATATTCAGGTGACGTTTTTTAAGACGAAGGAAGAGGGGGATTTCAGCGATGAGGAGATGACTGAACTCTCTGAAATATATGTCTTCATCGCAAATGCCTATATGACATTTAAGAAGTATGAACAGCGAAAGATTGTTCTCAATATTCAAAGCAAAATCATTGCAAGCGGAGTAGATAAGGCGTTTATTGTCACGGATGATTTTAACCACGTTATGATATGTAACGAGACTGCAAAAAAGTATATGGAGAAGATATTGGGCGAATCCATAGAGAAGCAGATTGGAAACATGGATGAGGCTTGCGGGTGGTTGTCCTTTGTTCTGTGGGACAGCAAG
>JAILLZ010000088.1 GCA_024692885.1 Lachnospiraceae bacterium
CTCCCTCACAGCAGGGTTCCACTGATTCAGCTTTGCAAGGAGATTATATCCTCCCCAGTTGTCGTAGGAGAAACCATCGTTATACTCGTTGTTTCCTCCGAAATTCACATTGCAGTACCAGTCTTTGTACTGAGAGTTTTCTCTTTTTTCCTTAATGTCTTTGAAGGCAAAGAAATCTCTTCCTGTATGGTTGAAAACGCCGTCAAATATTACCTTTATATCTGCATCATGACATTTTTTCACGAAATTCTTGAGGTCTTTATTGTCCCCAAGTCTTCTGTCCAGTCTTTTGTAATCTGTGGTCTCGTATCCATGTCCAACCGACTCAAAAAGCGGGCCAATATAAATAGCATTAAATCCTGTTTCTTTTATATGTTTAATCCAAGGATCGAGTTCCCTCAATCTGTGAACCGTCTCACCATAATCGTTTTCCTTCGGTGCACCCAAGAGTCCCAATGGATAAATATGATAAAAAACCGCCTCGTCATACCATGCCATAAATACCGCCTCCATAAATTATTAGGGAAACGCTTAATACTAAGCATTTCCCTATAGTGTTTACTGTATTTCAGCTGCTCTTCTCAAAGCATCGTCTATGTGTTTACAGAAGTTTTCTCTTCCTACTTTCTCTACAAAACCATCTTTCTCCATGGTCTTCATAGGCTGATCATTTACGTGAGAAAAGACAAGTGTTACGTTGTTCTTTTTGCATTCTTCAAAAAGTCCTTCCAGTGAATGCATCGCAGTGGCGTCTACAGCAGGAACACCACGCATTCTCATGATGAGTACCTTTGTGTAATCCTTCAAAGTGATGTCCGAAATTCTGTCTGCCACACCGAAGAACATAGGTCCGCTTATCTCATATACACGAACGTGGTCCGGAACGGTTCGAAGCTCGATGGCATCAGGATCATTCTCATCATCAAAGTATTTCCAGCCCTTTATCTCTGTCTCGTCGCTCATTCTCTTCATAAAGAGGATGCAGGCTGCGAGCATTCCCACTTCAATGGCTACCACAAGGTCAAATACCACTGTAAGCACAAATGTGAGAACAAGAACAAGAATGTCGCTCTTTGGCGCGGTCTTGCAAAGGTTTACAAATACTCTCCAACCGCACATGTTGTAGGCAACCATAAAAAGGATGGCTGCGATGGTCGGCATTGGAATGAGAGCTGCATAAGGCATGAGAACAACAAGTACCAAAATGAGTACTATGGAGTGAACCATACCGGCTATAGGAGTACGTCCTCCGTTCTTTATGTTTGCAGCGGTTCTGGCAATTGCTCCCGTTGCAGGGATTCCGCCGAAAAGAACCGAACCGATATTTCCGATACCCTGAGCAATGAGCTCCATGTTTGAGCGATGTTTTGAATTTATCATACTGTCAGCCACAACGCATGAAAGAAGCGACTCAATGGCTGCAAGTATCGCTATGGTCACACCATCCGTCAATTCAGCTCTGAAAAGAGATACCGTAAAGTGAGGGATGGTAAGTGTTGGCAGCGAACTGCTGATTGTATAGAGGTCTCCGATGGTATTAACATTCATTCCGAGACCTTTAACCATGAGGATACCTACTATAACGGCTATAAGCGATCCGGGTATCATCTGTGAAACCTTTGGCCATACTATAAGTATTGCAAGACATACAAGTCCAACTATGAGGGCCTGATAATTTATGGTACCTATAAACTTTGCGACTGCTTCAAGTTTTTCCAAAGTCTCTATAGGTTTTACTCCCTCAGCATAGGTAAGTCCGAGAAAATCTTTTATCTGACCTATGGCTATGGTTACTGCTATACCGGCTGTAAATCCGGTGGTTATTGTAAATGGTATGAATTTAATGAGGTTTCCTGCTCTGAATAATCCCATGAGTATAAGGAAAACTCCGGCTATAATGGTGGCTGCCACCAATCCATCCATACCACTTCTTGCTACGATTCCCGCCACTATTGTGGCAAAAGCTGCGGTAGGTCCCGCAATCTGTACTCTGCTTCCTCCAAAGAAGGAAATCAAAAATCCGGCAACTATTGCTGTGTAGATACCCTGCTCAGGTCCCACACCGGAAGCCAATGCAAGCGCTATTGAAAGCGGCAATGCAATGATAGCTACTATAATTCCGGATATTACATCCTTAGTGAACTGCTCTTTGGAATAGTTTTTCAACACGCTGAATAATTTTGGTTTTAACTTGTCTTTTCCCATTTCTCCTGCCTTCGTATAACTTTATTTTGTTTGGACAACATCCTTCGGAAGCCACTTTATAAGCATGGCCTCCAGTGTCTTTCCATTCATTGGCTTAGACATGTAATCTTCAAACCCGTGTTTCAAATACTTTTCCCTGGCACCTGCCACCGCATTTGCAGTGAGTGCAATAACCGGAAAATCTCTTTCCGGATACCTTTTGTTTATCTCCTCGAGAGTTTCTATGCCGTCCATTCCCGGCATCATATGATCAAGAAGAATGAGATCAAATGATTCATTTTCGAGGATGTTAAGTGTCTCGGCACCGCTTAAAGCTGTCTTTACCTGAATCTCGGTCTTCTTAAGAAGTAATTCAGCCAGCTTAAGGTTGGTCTTGTTGTCATCCACTACAAGTATCCTTGCATTCGGTGCTTTGAAGCTTTCCTCGTATTTCTCCTGACCCTTGTAGGCTTCCGCCACTCTTTCTTTGAAATTGCCTATAGGCTCTTTCTTTATTACCCTCTGAGGAAGTACAACCGTAAATACGCTTCCCTTTCCATACTCACTGGTTACAGTGATTTCTCCCTGCATGAGTTCAACAAACTTGGCAGAAATTGCAAGTCCAAGTCCGGTTCCCTCAATATGAGCATTTCTCTTTTCATCTGCTCTTGTAAATGTATCAAAGAGGTAAGGTATATCCTCCTCCTTAATGCCCTTTCCCGTGTCGGAAACCTCTATTATGAGATTTATCTTACGGGATTCAATATACTGCTTTTTGATGGCAAGTTTTACCGAGCCTTTATCAGTATATTTAATGGCATTATTAACGATATTGGTCATAATCTGCCTGATTCTGATCTCGTCTCCGTAAAGGTACTCCGGTGTTTCCTCATCCACATCAATCTCGAAATCAAGACTTTTTTCCAAAGCCTTCGGCCTCAAGGATGTTATGACACCATCCAGAGTGGAACTGAGTTCATACTCGATAGGCAAAAGTTCCATCTTTCCCGCTTCTATCTTGGAGAAGTCAAGAAGATCATTTATAAGTGCCAACAGAAGATTTCCCAAATTGTTGATATCAAAGGCATATTCCTTGATATTATCCTCCGTCGACTCTCTCATAATCATCTCATTCATTCCCAAAACACCGTTTATAGGTGTACGGATTTCGTGAGATACCTGTGCAAGAAAAGCGCTCTTTTGTTCACCCTCTCTGATTTTATTCATCTTTTCGATTTCGTTGTCTATGAGCCTGAACAAACTATTATATATAGATAGAAGCGACATCGCAACTATTCCGACACTAACAAATGCGCCGGCATGGAAAGAGCTTCCGCGAAATGAGAAATAAGTTTCCAATAAACACATAAAAACAAAGGTAAAAAATCCTATTGCCGTTAGCATATATGGATGAATATCACCGTCTTTTATATCCTTTATAATGGTTCCGACTATAACAAGTCCGGTAATTATTGCCAGAGGGAATATAACAGTCATACTCTGTGAAAGATCATATACTCCTGCAAAATGGAGAGAGAATCCTCCAAATATTGCCACAAGCATAGCAACCAGAAGCACTCTGTATAAGCCCTGATATTTCAGCCTCTGTATTTCATTCATAAAGAGAATAACTGCAAAGGCTGTCATCGGTATAAGAACTATGGATAGGAATGCCGCCCAGGACACATTTCTGAAAAAGAACTGTCTCATTCCCGATTCAAAGAGGACAAAGGAACCGCTGTATATAATAGCCCAGCCCAAATGTGACAGGGAAACATGTTTCTTGAATACCATACCTCCGAGCATCTCACATATAATCATGATGCCTGCACCGTACACGATGAGCACCAGCGCTATGATAACACTCGGGACTTCATTGTTTACTATGGAACTCCATACCTTCAAATCGTTTCCAATGTAAAAATTACTAACTTCACCGGAAAAAATATTATTGCATGAAAGTTCCAACACAATGGTTTTTCCGGCCATTTCACCGTTCAGTCGTATATCAAGATATCTGCTGATTGCGTTATTTCCCATCCACTGACTATCGGTCTTTTTGTATTCCAAAAGGACATCTCCGGTATCCTTTAAATAAGCCTTTACCTCATGCCAGTAATTCCAGAAAACAATAATATCGTTATCTACAACCATTTCCGGAACATCAATCTCCACTACGAAGGTATCACCTTTAGGTATAGCAAGTTTTTCAGGCGTGGAAACAGATTCTCTTTCTCCCGAATCATTTATGTAATACACACAGTCATCAAGAATATAGCGCTCTGCATCTACCTTCATGGATTCATCCGGCAAGAGCATCTCGCCTGCAGCAAACATAATCATTACAAAGAGAAATAGACCTATGAAAACGAGCGATAGGTATTTTCTTTCCCTGTATCGGTTTATTTTTATCTTGTCAACATTCATAACTCAATCCTCACGATTTGTGTTATAATAATGCCCGCACTTACAAATAATTTTACCATAGAAACAAGAGGAACTACAATGAATAAAAAAGATGTTTTAGAAATTAAACGAAGATTTACCAAGGAAGGTTGTACATTCACCAGAATGAGTGGTTGCTATGTAAACAACAACAAGGAAATGGTCGTTAAAATAAATCAGAACTTTTTAAATCTCGAAGAGGAAGAATTCTACAAATACCTTGAAATTTCAAAGAAGGTTTTGTCGGGAACAGTTGGAAACAATCTCCTCACTCTCCCTTTTCCGACCGAGGAGGAAGAAGCAGGCGGAAGACAGCAGTTTCTTATGGGCCTAAGGCAGTCCGAGCTTAAAAATGAAGATCTTCTCGACAGATTCTACGAGCTCATAATAGAGAACTTCAACTATGTCGGAAACTATCTCATTCTCCTGTTCCATGACAATTACGACGTCATGACAAAAACCTCCGATAAAAACAAACTTGATGAATCCGAGGAAGTTTACGAGTATCTCCTCTGCGCCATCTGTCCGGTAAATCTTTCAAAACCGGGTCTTGGATACCGAGCAGAAGAAAACACCATCGGACTTCGAGTTCGTGACTGGGTTGTGGGAATGCCTGAAAACGGTTTTGTGTTCCCTGCTTTTACAGACAGAAGCGCAGATATCCACTCCATCATGTATTACTGCAAAAATCCTAAGGATCCTAACGCAGCATTTATGGAAGCAGGTCTCGGATGTGAATCAAAGAGAACAGCCACTGAAAAGAAAATTGCATTTACAGACATCGTAAAATCATCATTCTCAGATGAGGAGGAAGCACAGAACGCTCTCACAGATCTTACACAGGCCATCAAGGATTATGTGGATGAAAACACCGTGGAGGACTCTTCAGACGAGGAGCCTGTTGTACTTGAGACCGAGACTCTAAAGGCACTCATGTCAGAATCAGGTTTTGATGAGACCGTTGCCGAAAAAATCGAGAAAAAGATTGATGAGGAATTCAATCAGAATCCTCCTGAAGCTGAATATCTGGTTGATTCGAAAATCCTTGCCATCGGCGAACAGAAACGCCGCGAAAGAGAACTTCGCGAGGAGGTCGAGGACTTAAAGCACGAAGTAGAAGAAAAAAATCAGGCCCTTGAGGATTACGCAATAACCTCAAAGACCTATGATGTAATAGTAAGAGTTAAACCTGAGAAGGTCGACAAAATCAAGTCAGACACCATCGACGGAAGAAAATGTCTCATCATCCCTATGGATGACGATGAATTCCTGAACGTGAACGGAAAGAATACAACCTTCTAGGAAGACGTATTGTTTCTGTACTTGTTCCAAAACTCTCCGTTGGTGAATTCAGCCCAGGAATACTGGCTCATGTATTCACCGTTATATGCATCTATGGCTGATTGTTTTCCTTTCAGCATATCAAAGTAGTCGCAGGATATCATGTCCGTATTGATACGCATTCCTCCTCTGGTATGCACAATAAGGTCCGGGTATCCTGCTTCTTCAAATACCCTTATAAGTTCTCTTCTTATTCCGTTAAGATAAGAATATCCAAGCTCTCCCCCATCGGAATCTTCACCGAGAATGGCGCTTATTTCATTGTTTGTGCAGATGGCTCCCTGTCTGTCTATGAGATATGCCAAAAGCTCCCTCGATTTGTTATAAGAAAACTCTGCCGATTTTCCATCTATGAAAAAATCGAAATTTCCGAAACAGTGAGCAACAAGCGGAGGCGTTTTTTTCTCTTCTTCATATCTCAAAAATGAGAGTTCGTTTTCCAGCTTCTTTTTCGTGACGGGCTTCACAATATATCCACTGGCATGAAGATCCATGGCTTCCTTTGTAAAGCTGTCGAAGCCGGTGGTAAATATGATATTCAATTTGTTTTGAGTCTTAGCAAGCATGTTTGCAGTCTCTATGCCATCGTAAGGCTCCATTTTTATATCGAGACATGCGATAAAAAACTTCCTGGTTTTGGCAGCCTCAACCGCCTCATCCGACCTGGCAAAAACGTGTATTTTTGCATCCGGATAGAATTCTTTTAACAGTTTGCTGATTCCTTCTCTGGCGATTCTCTCGTCATCAACAACCATTATGTCCATACTCAAAACTCCCTACATATACTCCTTTTTAAGAGTTATAACCGCCACTGTTCCCTTGTTTGGCTGACCGGAAATCTCCAGTGTTCCACCTGAGATAAGCTCCAATCGGCGTCTAAGGTTTTCAATACCTATATGCTTTCTCTCGTTATCCGAAAATACTCCGTATCGATACCCCGGTCCGTCATCGGATACCACTATCTCGTAGCGGTCCGGGTATTCCCTTGTGGCAACCGTCACATGAAGAGGATGATCCGTTTTATCCACGCCATGTTTTACCGAATTCTCAACGAGTGACCTCACAGCCAAAGGTGGAATCAAAAAGCTGTCTTCAACCTGCAAATCGTAATCCACATTCAGCCTGTCCTCAAAACGAAGCTTTTCGAGGGAAACATATCCCTTCACACTGTCAATTTCCTTCTCAATGGAAATCGGTTCCGATGAGGTGAGCGCTCCAAGGTTTGCTCTGAAATAATCGGAAAACTCACCGATTGCCTCTTGGGCTGTTTTCGGATCACTCTCGCAGAGATAATAAATGGAATTAAAAACATTGTACATAAAATGGGGCTGAACCTGCTGAATCATCAGATTCAGTTCCGCCTCGGCGAGCTTCGATTTTTGGGTTAGAAACCTTCTTTGGTTCTCCACTCGTTCAAGCATATATACTATAAAAACCATGAGGGCTATACACATAATAAGCAGATTCGGTCCACCGAAAACTGCCCTTATAACCGATACAATAATAGGAATTACGAAGTAGGCAATATACATTAGACCCTGACTTTTTTCGAATAATTTTATGTGGGCAGCCAGCATAATAATGTCGACAATTGCAACCGCGTATCCCAGAATCTGTCCCGGCAGATACCACCATCTGCCCAGCAAAACTAATACATTGCATGATGCTATTCCATCGGTAAAAAGGCCGTATATCCAGAATCCTCCACCCATAAGTGCCAAAATGATTTCTATAATGCACCAGGCTTTATTTATATTGCTGCGCTCTTTTATCAGAATCCAAAGATAATACGAAAACAGTGCAAGCAAAACATAGTAGGCCCCCGAAGATAAAAGAAGCATTATATATTTTGCCTGTATCAGCTTTTCGGGAATCAGATAATAACTGCCCTGTGTCACCAATATAAACAGCATATCCACGAGCACCTCAAAAAACACATGATCGTAAATACGCTCTGCCTTTCCCGACATCAGGCCTGCTACAACACAGACGCAGAAAAATATGGCTGAAACAATCTCGGCTGTCCCGACTATCAAGTTGCTCAATTCTTTTCCCCCAAATTTCTGAAAACCAGATGCACTAGTTACCGTCTACTGCCCGTCCGAAAAACTCTGAACCGGAACTTCCGCTGTTTCCCGTACTGCTGCTTGAACCTGTA
>JAILLZ010000106.1 GCA_024692885.1 Lachnospiraceae bacterium
AGACAATACAAGTGTAGTAATACAAAAATAGACATACTGAATCAGTTATTTTTGTATTGTGATGGTGTAACCCCATATTTTGTCTTGAAAGAACGGTTAAAATACGATACGTTTTCAAATCCGACTTCCTCGGATATTCGAAGTATAGTGTCATCAGAGCACTTGAGAAGTCTGGCTGCCATTTTGAGTCGATACTCCTTTAGATAATCGATGAAAGAGGTGCCCATGGTTTCTTTGAAGTACTTCATAAAATGAGATTCGGAAAGCCCGACTTCATTTGCAATATCTGATATAGAAATGTGCTCTCCGTAATTCAACTCAACAAATTTAAGAATCTTTTTCATGCGCGAAAGAGAATTGCTTTTTTGCGGTGGGACAGATTCTTTTTTGTATTCGGAAAAAAGGTTATAAAAAAACAAAAACAGTTGACCTTTAAGATAAAGCTCATGCCCTTCAGGCATGGTGGTTCGAATATTGTCGCATTCATCTATAGGAGCGATTATTCTTTTATAACCGGACATACTTTTTGAAATGATTTTTGGAACAGCGATTCTTCCATCCAGTAATGGGGCAATAAAGCTATGCATAAGACTGTCCGAAGTATCACTGTCGATTATGTATGTGTCAACCATGATGTTTTCATATTCCATAATATTGTCACCGATCTGCTTTATCTCGTGAAGACTTCCCGGAATTATGTAGATGAGATCTCCTTGGAGTACATGGTAATCCTGTAAATTAACCGAAACGATACCTTCTCCTTTTTTAATGTATATCAGCTCGAATTCGTCATGCCAGTGGAGAGGAACCGATACAAAATCCAAAGGGATTGAGCATAGATATGTGTCATATGGAAACAGAGAGTTGTTTAATGTGTTTTTCTCGTGATAGTTTTCGAACTGCTGTATGTTCATTGTGTATTTCCCCATGCTTTTTAACAAAGTACATAAACTAGGTATAGGTTATACGAAATGATAGGATTGTGCAAGCGATTGATACTATAGTATTAGACAATTATTCGCGTGCGGATTATAGTGGAGTTATGTTAGCGTAAACAAAAAGTAATGAAAAAACGAAAGGTAAAGGATATTATGGGCGGTTTATTTGAAATGATTAAAAAAATATTCGTATCAGATTCGAAAAAAACAGATTTACAGCCGAAGGAGAAAAATGGTATGAAGGCGGTCATCGAAGGAAAGCTTAATAAGAGCATAGAACAAGCTTCAAACAATGAAATATATGATGCACTTTTGGATATAGTAAAAGAGCGTGCTAAGGATAAAGAGAGCAATGCGGGAAAGAAAAAGCTTTACTATGTTTCTGCAGAGTTCCTCATCGGAAAGCTCTTATCAAACAATCTTATCAATCTTGGACTGTATGACGAGGTGAAGCAGGCGCTTGAGGAGCAGGGGAAAAGCCTTGCGGATATTGAGGAGATTGAAAACGAACCATCTCTTGGAAATGGTGGCCTCGGAAGACTTGCAGCATGCTTTTTGGATTCACTTGCAACTTTGGGGCTTAATGGCGATGGTGTAGGTCTTAACTATCACTTTGGACTGTTCAGACAGAAATTCGATAACAATCTTCAGATGGAAAAACCCGACGAGTGGCTTACAGAGAAGACCTGGCTCACAAAAACAGACAAGACATATACAGTATCTTTCGGCGGATTTGATGTCACATCCAGAATGTACGATATTGACGTCGTAGGTTACGAAAACCGTACAAACAAGCTTCATCTTTTTGACATAGAGACAGTTGATGAAAGCATAGTGAGACCTGACGGAATTGATTTCGATAAGGAAGATATAAAGAGAAATCTTACACTATTTCTTTATCCGGATGACTCGGATGATAAGGGTAGAATTTTAAGGGTGTATCAGCAGTATTTCATGGTTTCAAATGCGGCTAGCCTCATTATCGAGGAGGCACTTGAGAGAGGTTCAAACCTAAAAGATCTTTATGAGTATGCGACAGTTCAGATAAATGATACACATCCATCAATGATTATACCGGAACTCATAAGACAGCTTCAGGAACGAGGTCTTTTGATAGACGAAGCAGTAGATGTTGTATCAAAAGTTTGTGCATACACCAACCACACAATACTTGCGGAGGCACTTGAAAAATGGCCTATAGAATTCCTGGTGAAGGCTGTTCCGGAACTTGTTCCAATTATCAGAGAATTGGATAACCGTGTAAGA
>JAILLZ010000122.1 GCA_024692885.1 Lachnospiraceae bacterium
GAACTGACCACTACACCTTTTGGATTTGGATGCAGCAACTACTATAATAAAGATATCAACTGCAAATTCTCTGTCGGTCAGATAGCAGGACTTGACTTGGAGGAAGAAGATTTTAAGGAACTCATTACAAATGGAAAGACAAAAGTATTATCCGGCTTTGTAAGTAAAAGCAAAAACAAATTTAAGGCTTCATTAAAGCTTAATAAAGACGAAAATGGCGCCTTTAATTTAGTGTTTGATTTTGATGACGTACTTCCTGATAAAATCGAGGGATTGAAATGTCCGGATTGCGGTGCTGACATTCTTGAAAGAGGATATTCTTATACCTGTTCAAATAACGATGGCACGGAAAACAGTGCATGCAAATTCAGTGTAAGTAAGACTATAGCAAACAAAAATATCTCAAAAGATGTTTTAAATACACTATTAACAGAAGGCCACACTGATACATTAAGAGGATTCAAAGGAAAGAACGGTAAAAAGTTTGATGCTTGTCTCTACATGAAAAAAGACGAGAGTGGCATATCCAAAGTTGAATTTGATTTCGAAAATGTCGAACAGAAGATTGTTGAAGGTGTAAAATGTCCGGATTGCGGCGGAGACATTTATGTTAAGTCCTTCGGTTACGGCTGCTCAAATTATAATGCCTCCGATGAAAACAGCTGTCGTTTTGCCATTGGAAAAATAGCAGGAAAAAGCTTAAGTATGGCGCAAGTTAAAGAGCTGCTTACAGAAGGTCATACCGGCACAATACGCGATTTCAAAGGCAAGAGTGGAAAGAGATTTGATGCGGTTCTTGTTCTTAAAAAGAATGAAAACAACAAGTCAGAGATTACATTTGATTTTGAGAATGTAGAAGCCAAAAAAGTCGAAGATGTAAAATGTCCTCTTTGCGGAGGAGATATAGTTCATACTTCCTTCGGTTACGGATGCTCAAATTATAACCGTGAAGACAGTGAGCACAGCTGTAAATTCAACATCGGACAGATTGCAGGTGTGAAACTCAAACCAAATAATGTAAAAGAACTTATTCAGAAGGGAATCACCTCTAAGATAAGTGGTTTTAAGTCCAAAAAGGGCGACAAATTCGAAGCCATGCTCTCATTTGATAAAGATGAAAACGGTAATATCAAAGGTTTAAAATTCGTTTTTGAAAACACGGATGAAGAAATGAAAGATATTACCTGTCCGAAATGCGGTTCAAAGCTTATAAAAGGCTATGCAGGATTCAGATGTGAGCATTACTCGAGAGAAGAAGGCGGCTGTGATTTTTATGTCGGAAAAGTTGCCGGAGTAAAAATTCCCGAGGAGCAGTTCATAAAGCTTATATCAGAAAAGAAAACCGATGTAATCACCGGATTTTTAAGTCAGAAAGGCCTGTATTTTGATGCAAGACTTAAGCTGGATGAGGAAAACAAGGTGGTTTTCGATTTCTCACAGTACAACGGAGCGGGAAACTAAGTATCAAATATGGCTTTTAGTTAATTTATAACGATAAAAGAATAATAATTATAATCTGGAAAGGATTTAGAAATGGAAACCTGTAAAATAAAAAACATGTATGATCTTAATGAGACAATTGCAAAAGACTATCTAGAAAGATTTGAATATCCGTGGGAAGCACTGGACGGTATCAAGGATTATATCAAGGAATTGGGACAGACTCTCGATCCTGAAGTATATGAAAAAAGAGGAGACTACATTTGGGTTGCAAAAAACGCCACTGTTGCACCGACAGCATTTCTCAACGGACCTTTGATTATAGATGAGGAGGCAGAAATCAGACATTGTGCGTATATCAGAGGAAGCGCAATCATCGGAAAGGGTTCTGTAGTTGGAAATTCAACTGAGATAAAGAATGATATTATATTCAACAACGTTCAGGTGCCTCATTATAACTATGTGGGCGATTCCATTTTGGGACACCGCTCTCATATGGGCGCAGGCTCAATCACAAGCAATGTAAAATCCGATAAAACCCTCGTGGTTGTCAAAAACCATAAGACGGGAGAGAAGATTGAGACTGGCAGAAAGAAGTTCGGAGCCATGCTTGGAGATTACGTTGAGGTGGGGTGTAATTCAGTTTTAAACCCTGGTACAGTAATCGGGCCTCATTCAAACGTGTATCCAACATCCTGTGTCAGAGGTGTTATTCCTGCCAATTCTATATTTAAGGATAAAGACAATATCGTATCAAAAAACTAATTTTGCGTAATTGTATCATTAATTGAAATTGTGAAGAAAATAACAAAAATACGCAAATAGGTCTAGACGAAGCGAAAAAAATATGAGAAAATTTGGTAGATTTGTGGACATGATATAATTTTATCAACTACACGAAAGGAGTCTTAACATGATTTACACAAAAGAAGTAGAAAATATGTGTCCTGTAGCTAAGGGCGCTAAGCATGATCCTGCTCCAATTCCAGAAGAGGGAAAATGGATACATGCAAAGAAGATTGAGGATATCTCAGGTTTCACACACGGTGTTGGCTGGTGTGCACCACAGCAGGGAGCTTGCAAGCTTTCACTCAATGTTAAAAACGGTGTTATCGAGGAAGCTCTTATAGAGACAATCGGATGTTCAGGTATGACACAT
>JAILLZ010000150.1 GCA_024692885.1 Lachnospiraceae bacterium
CATTCTCTGCTGCATCGATTACGCTTAAGAACTCTTCAGGTGTCTTTGCAGCTCTTAATCCTGCTACAAAGCTTTCATCCATGAGGAGCATTGATAAACGTGATAATACATCAAGGTGAACATTGTCCTCTGAATTTGGTGCTGCGATAAGGAAAATGATATCTACCGGTGCACCGTCGAGGGCATCATAATCAACCCCGTTTGGAAGAACCATTGCTGCAAGTCCCGGAGCACTTACTGCATCTGATTTGCAGTGAGGAATAGCGATTCCTTCACCGATTCCTGTTGTAGACTCCTCTTCTCTGGCAAATACACCCTTTAAGTATGTTGCCTTGTCGGAAATGTTTCCGCGCTTTGTCATAAGGTCTACCATTTTTTCGATAGCTTCCTGTTTGCTGCCTGCAGAACCGTTAAGCTCGATGCTTGCAGCGGAAAGTAAATCCTTTACTCTCATTGTGTTACCTCTCTTTACCCTTAAAATGTATAACTAATGCACTTACGTCATTATTTACCCAATTGTTTCAATAAAGCTTCAACCTCTGCCTTTGTCGCAAGGTTATCGGAAAATGCCGATGCACTTCCTGTGCAAAGACCCATGTAAAATGCTTTCTCATAGTCTCTGCTTTCCATGTAGCCTGCCAAGAATCCTGCAACCATGGAATCGCCGGCCCCTACGGAGTTCTTTACCTTACCCTTCGGCGGCATCGACTCAAACACCTGTCCATCCTCAGTTACGAGGAGAGCGCCTTCGCCAGCCATGGAAACCAAAACATTTCTTGCTCCCTTTTCCTGCATTTTCTTTGCATAAGGAACAACCTCTTCCTTGGTTGTGAGTTTTACACCGAATATTTCTCCAAGTTCATGGTTGTTTGGTTTTATCAAGAACGGATGATATTCCAAAACATTTAAAAGGAGATCCTTTGTGGCATCCACGATTATGTTGATTCCTCTTCCTGCCAGGTATTTCATGATATCCATGTACATTGATTCCGGCATAACCGTCGGAATACTTCCGGCAAGAACAAGCACATCTCCTTCTTTAAGTGTGTCAAGCTGTGAATAAAGCTTCTTTATATCATCACTTCCGATTTCCGGTCCCATACCGTTAATCTCTGACTCTTCATCAGAACGAAGCTTTACATTGATACGGCTCATTCCGGATGATACGGAAATGAAATCGCTGTTTATCTTTTTTTCTTCAAGAAGACGAACTATCTCGTCTCCGGTGAAGCCAGCCATGAATCCCAATGCCACGGAATCTATTCCAAGGTTTTTCAACACCATGGAAACGTTAATACCCTTTCCGCCCGGGAAAATGAGCTCGGCCACTGTTCTGTTTACTTCGCCGGGTTTAAAATGATCTACCGAAACTATATAGTCCAATGAAGGATTAAACGTTACTGTATAAATCACTTTCCCACCTCCTTAATGTTTTTCATATCTTTATATCCATTAGGAATCCTGTTTGTAAGGATAGTTGCCTGATCTATCGCTCCGAAGCCCACTGCAGAAATCTGACCAAACTTGGTATCATCTGCCAAAACAAAGCTTTCTTTGCAATTTCTCATTGCCTGTCTCTTTACCATGGCCTCCTTTACTTCAGGAGTGGTAAATCCGTTTTTTATCGTAATTCCGTTGGTTCCGAAGAAGCCTTTTGTAAAATTGTATTTTTCAAGCGAAAGAAGTGCTTCCTCTCCGACTATTGCTTCGGTGGTATGCTTGAATTCACCGCCAAGTAAAAATACTGTGCAGCCTATTCCGGAAAGGCGCATGGCATGACTCACGGCGTTTGTCACATAAATCGCATCTCTTTCCTTTATGTAATCCAACATAAGATCTGTTGAAGTACCTGCATCTATATACACGAAATCATTCTTTTCTATAAGTGAAGCAGCATACTTACCTATGGAAATTTTTTCCTCGGTGTTTCTCTTTCTTCTGAGATTTACTTCGTCATCTCTTGTGGCGAAGGAATTCTTTGACATTGCGCCTCCGCGAACCTTTGTCAAAAGCCCCTCTTCGTCCAATGTATTCAAATCTCTGCGGATGGTTGATTCGGATGCATCCAAATCTTTCATAAGTTCCGTCACTGTTACGCTTCCGCGAGATTCAACGATTGCTAATATCTGTTCAAATCTTTGTTCAGTAAGCATATGAATCTATGTCCTTGCATTTTCTTTCAAAATCGTTCATTTTCATTCAGTATGTAGAGTCTATCATCATTTTCCACCACTTTCAACCAGTTTCGTTCAAAACCATTCACAAAAATATCATCGTTTTTTTGGTGAAATTGCACAGAAAAAAAACAGCTGCTTAGTTTAACCATACTAAGCAACTGTCATTTAGAGTTTTCCGTCAAATTACAGCTGTGATGTGCAATGAGGACATCTTGTGGCTGCGATTGGAATCTGGCTCTTGCAGAATGGACACTCTTTCTCGGTCGGATCTGCGGCAACTTCCGGTTTCTTCTTTATATTACGAAGTGAATTCATACCCTTAACAATAAGGAATACGATGAATGCCATGATAATGAAGTTGATGACATCTGTAATGAATGCTCCATATTTTATCTCGCATCCCATTACTACCGCTTTCCATGATGTCATATCTTCCTGACCTACCATTCCGATTATCGGGTTGATGATGTTCTCGGTAAGTGATGTGACAAGTGACTGGAATGCAGCACCGATGATAACACCGACTGCCAAATCCATTACATTACCCTTAAGGGCAAACTCCTTAAACTCCTCCAAAAATTTCTTCATTATTCCTCTCCCTTTCTTTTTATTACATACTTATGAAGGATTATGACAAATCCATCATAAAAAAATGCTCCTGTTAATTATAGCTTTTATAGAGTCTTTCGAATGCCGGTATCGACCTTTTTATCATATCATAACTTACGCAATATGATATTCTGACATATCCCGGACATCCAAAGCTTTCTGCATCTACTATGAGAAGATTCTCCTGCTTTGCCTTCTCGCAAAAGCTTTCCGAATCTTTTTCAAGTGCTTTCACGAACATGTAAAATGCACCTTCCGGTTTTACGCATTCGTAACCTATTCCGGTTAGTTCACCGTAGAGCAAGTCTCTGTTCTTCTTGTACTCATTCACATCTCCGGTCGCTCCCACGCATTTAATAAGCATTTTCTGCATCAACGACGGTGCGCAGACATATCCTAACGTTCTTCCTGCACCGCAAACAGCTGCATATACTGCGGCTGAGTCTGTGACCTCGTCCGGTACAAGAATCCATCCGATTCTCTCTCCAGGCAAAGAGAGTGATTTCGAATATGAATAGGTAACTATTGTGTTTCGGTAATACTTTGTCACAAAAGGAACCTCTGCTCCATCGTATACAATCTCCCTGTACGGTTCATCCGTCACAAGATAGATTACTCTGTTGTATTCTTTTTGCTTTCTGTCTAAGATTTCAGAAAGCTTCTTTATAGTCTCCTCCGAGTACACAACTCCTGAAGGGTTGTTCGGTGAATTGATGATAAACACCTTTGTATGTTCGTTGACCATCTCTTCTACCTTAGAGAAATCTATCTGAAAATCTTTCTCGTCCGGAGGTATCACCTTGAATTTGGCATTACATCCTTCCGCAAATACCCTGTATTCCGGGAAAAACGGTGCTACCGCAACTATCTCATCATCACTGCTTTCCACAACCGCTTTGAAGGTGATGGTAAGTGATGCTGCCGCTCCGCATGTCATATAAAGATTATCCGCCTTAAAACTTGTGCCATGCGTTTTATTGAGATAATCCGTAATCGCCTGTCTGGTGTGGGCATCTCCCTGCGCCGAAGTATATCCGTGTACGGCAACAGAGTTTTCTTCTTTTAAAATCCTCTCTATTTCCCGATTCACACACTCGGGCGCCGGAATTGATGGGTTTCCGATGGAGAAATCATAAACATTCTCCTCTCCAATCTCGGCTGCTTTTCTTTTTCCATATTCAAATAATTCCCTGATGGCTGACCTTTTAGTCCCCAGGTTGTACATTTTCTCCGATACCTGACTCATAATTCACCGTTTTATTCTATTAATCTACCAGCGCAACAAACTCTTCAATCTCGTCAGCAACAAGCTGAAGTGATGCTCTCCAGAATTCCACATCCTCAAGGTTTGCTCCTATCATCATTCCGCATTCCTCGGTGGTATGGCTTCCGGCCTCAGCAAGGAATTTGTTGTATTTAGGAATGAATGCCTCACCCTCTTTCAAATACATTGCATACAATCCCTGAGCCAAAAGATTTCCGAATGCATATGGGAAATTGTAGAAGCTGAGGTGAGCGCTGTAATAATGGCTCTTGCAAGCCCACATGTAAGGATGTCTTACATCTTTATCAAGTCCATCTCCGTATGTCTTGTCCTGTGCCTCAAGCATCATCTTATTGAGATCATCCTTCATCAAAAACTTATCGCGGCATTTTTCAAAGACCTCTGTCTCAAATATGTATCTTGAATAAATGTCGACAACGCACTGCGCTTTCTCTTTCAAATCGCTGTCGAGAAGAGCAAGCTTTTCTTTTCCCTCTGCTCTTTCAAGTGCGTAGTGTCCAAGAAATACCTCGTTAAATGTAGATGCGGTCTCTGCAAGCTGCATAGGCTCATCCTGATTCAATATCGGGGTATTTTTCATCTGACGGCCCTGATATGCGTGTCCAAGCTCGTGTGCAAGTGTATCTACAGCGCCGAAAGTTCCGTCATAATTTGTAAGGATTCTGCTTATATTAAACTCTGTTAATGCTGCACAGAAAGCTCCGCCTTCTTTTCCTTTTTTAGGATAAAAATCTATCCATTCATTTTCAAAGGCTTCCTTTATCATGTCGGAAAGCTCAGGTGTGAAATCCTTGTAGCAGTTCACCAGATAGTCCTTTGCTTCCTCGAGGGTGTACTTTTTATCATCCTCTCCCAAAGGTGCAAAAAGCTCATACCATGGCAAACCTTCTTTGTGTCCCAAGAGTTCTCCCTTTTTTCTGAAGTATTTTCTGAAAACCGGAAGATACTCGTCTATTGCCTTGAACATGGCATCAAGAGTGGTCTTCTTCAAGTTTCCGTTACTTAATGTCATTGCAAGCGGTGACTCGTATCCTCTCTTTTCGCACTCGTACCATGTCTGGTTTTTAATATTGTTCAGTGCAAAAGCAACAGAGTCCGCAATCTTTTCATAACCCGCAATCTCAGCTTCATAGGCGCTCTTACGAACTTCCGCATCCTTGTCGTAAGCAAGATTTCTTATCTCAGAAAGTGTAACCTGCTCTCCGGCATAATCGATTTTTACTGTGGATGTGAGGAATGACTGCAAGGTTCCCCAGGCACTTCCGCCCGTCATATCCATTCCTGCTAAAATGGCCTCCTCCTCATTTGAAAGAAGATGCTTTGATTTCTCCTTAAGATCATTTAAAAGGAAAACATACTCTTCTACCTTTTTGCTCTCTTTTGCTTTCTTTTCGATGTCAGTTGTGAGTGCAAGAAGTTTGTCGCATGCAGCCTCAACCGCGGCGTACTGAGAAGTGATTTTTCTAAGCTCATTGTCTTTTGCCATGATATCGCCGTTTTCGGTATCTGTGGCAAGACTTAATCCGGAAAAGTAAAAGAGCTTTGTCATAAGTCTCATTCTTTTTTCAAGACAGACAAGAATATCCTCGACATCTTTTGCTGTGAGGTCTTCCTCCCAGTCTTCCCTGTTTACGATACTTTTGAGTTTTTCGCTCTCTTCCTTAAAAGACTCTATATCTTTCTCGTACTGCGGGTCGTCGAAACCCTTATACAATACGCCAAGATTCCATTCTGTTTTCATGTTTTGTACCTCCAAAATTCCTATGGAAAACATTTTAGCATATTTGACAAAAAAAGAAGACAGAAACTCAAAAAAGTTCTGTCTTCTTAATATTTAATCGTTCAATTTAATAACCATCGTGATGATTAACGTGTACATTTAGCTGCAATTCTGATGATATTTGCTGCACAGTACTGAAGATCACCCAATGTAATCTTGTATCCGTCAATCTCTTTGTTCTCATTCAAAGCTTCAACGATGTCATCAATGTTCTTCTGGCATCCAGGCTCCTGAAGGTCGTTTCCTGCCTTGATACATCCAACAGATGAAGCGATTGGATAAATGTGAGGATAAACTCCTGTAAGCATAGGAACATCCATTGTTGTGGTCCAGTCTGTCATGATAAGACCTTCATATCCCCACTCATCGCGGCAAGCATTCTGAAGCATGTCATAGCAGTTTGCTGCATGAACACCGTTTATGAGATTGTAAGAAGTCATTATTGACTTAGGCTGAGACTCTTTAACGGCTATCTCAAAGTTCTTGAGGTAAATCTCACGCATTGCTCTCTCTGAGATGTGTGAGTTTACAAAGTATCTGTTGTCTTCCTGAGAGTTTGCCGCAAAGTGCTTGATACATGTTCCAACAGTCTTCTCCTGCTGTACTCCCTTTGTCATGGCTGCAGCGCATTTTCCTGCGATAACAGGGTCCTCTGAATAGTACTCAAAGTTTCTTCCGCAAAGAGGATTTCTGTGAATGTTCATAGCAGGTGCAAGCCAGAGGTCGCAGTTGAACTCAAGCATCTCTATTCCAACGATGCGTCCCATCTCCTCAATCATAGGCATATCCCATGAAGTAGCGAGCGCCATACCGATTGGAATAGCTGTACAGTACTGATAGTAATCAACAGTATTCTCATTTATCTGACTCTCATCGAAAGGTGTGATTTCAGGTCCGAGTAAATCTCCTCCCGGAATCTTCTTTCCGTCTGTAACCTTGAAATGAGGTGTAAGTCTGA
This sequence comes from Lachnospiraceae bacterium, assembly GCA_024692885.1. GTDB lineage: Bacteria > Bacillota > Clostridia > Lachnospirales > Lachnospiraceae > JAILHT01. The sequence continues at coordinate 6,810 of JAILLZ010000150.1, forward strand.
GTCCTGCAGGTCCGTCAGGAAGAATGAGCGGTTTAACGTGTCTGTCTTCCTCAAGAATGTTTGTAGTCTGTCCTGCTGCACCCGGAACAGAAATACCTGCGTTTCCGATGATGCTTGTGTCATCCTTTGCAAAATGTCCAACGCAGACTGTAGCAAGCTCCTCAACACTGAGCTGAGCAACCATATCTTCTACTGTAGCCTTGCCTGCAAGAATGTCATCCATTGTGACTTTCTCAGTCTTATCTGTCTTAAGAACAGGTCTTTCTCCCTGATACTCAACAACTCTTGTTGTAATTGTTGCAGCATCAACTGTAAGTTTCTTTGCTGCACTCTTCTCAGCTTCCTCTGATGCATAAGTGTATGATTTAGCTGAGTCTGTCTTTATCTCCTCAACACGTCCTGCCGGGTCTTTGAAGAGGTTTTTGTTTACTTCTGTCTTCTTTGTCTCTGCAAGTTCAATACCCGCAACTACCTTTGTATTTCTTGAGCTGTTTCCGACACGTACAAAATATGTACCTTTCTCAAGCTCCCAAGCTGCATCTGCCTCGCTGTATGAAGCAGCTGATGTGAAATCAAACTCAGCTTTTACAGTCTCTGACTGGCCTGCTTTGAGAAGTCCGGTCTTAACAAATGCTTTGAGTTCCTGATGTGGCTTATCGATGTTTCCTGCAGGTGCTGAAACATAAACCTGAACAACCTCGCGTCCGTCAAAGTTTCCTGTGTTTGTAACCTTTGCAGATACGCTAACCTTTGTTCCTGATACTGTTACATCCTCATCTGAAATTTCAAATGTGGTGTATCCTTTTCCGAATCCAAACTCATAAGTTGGCTCGATTCCGAATTTATCGAAATAACGATATCCTACATAGATTCCTTCCTTGTGATACTCGTCATCAAGGTTTCCGTTATTGTGGCTGAATGTGTCTGAACATGGATAATCATTGTATGTCTTTGCCCATGTATCTGTGAGTTTTCCGCTAGGTACGGTCTCACCTGTGACTACCTTAGCAACAGCATTTCCTGTGATATTTCCAAGCTGTCCGACAAGAACAATGGCATCAAGTCCCTCTACTTTTTTAAGCTCCTCAATATCCATTACTCCACCGATGTTTAAGAGTACGATGGAATTCTTGTAGAGCTTAGCCATAGCCTTGATTCCCTCGAGCTCGCCCTCTGCAAGATAATAATCTCCTCTTACTGCGTGACGGTCACAACCCTCACCTGAATTTCTTGCTATAACATAAATAGCGGTATCACAATCAGAAGCTTTGAAATCATCCTCTGTGACAGTTCTTGCATCAGGCTCCTGATACTGAAGAAGTCCGAATACTACTGCGAATTCAGGAACGTTCTTCTCTTTTGCAATACGCTTTACTTCTTTCTGATATTCTACTTTTGAATCTGCAACGGCTTTGTCATAATCATCGAGCCACTTCTTTGAAGTAACCTTGAATCCTGCCTGCTCAAAGCCCTGCTCTATAGTTGTGTAATCTCTTGAGTTTACATCACCGGATCCGGTACCACCCTTTATGGTAAGACGTGCTCCACGTCCGAAAAGTGCAATGTTACCTTTCTCTTTGAGTGGAAGAACCCCGTCGTTTTCAAAAACAACAGCGCATTCTCCCGCTACAGCCAAAACCCTTTCTTTAGCCTTGCGTTCTCTCTCCGATACCTCCGGAGTAGTTGAACCATAATACTTAC
>JAILLZ010000197.1 GCA_024692885.1 Lachnospiraceae bacterium
CGGCAACAATGGTTAAGGCCGGAATTTATGTGCTTTTCAGACTTGGACCTGCTATGTCGGGAACTATGACAGGTACAATGATAAGTTTCATCGGAGGTTTCACATTCTTTGCTGCATCCGTTATGGCTATAGCACAGAGTGATGGAAAGAAAGTTTTGGCTTTCTCCACAATTTCAAACCTCGGACTTATGGTTGCATGCGCAGGAGTAGGTACACCTGAAACTCTTTGGGCAGGAATATTCCTTATGATATTCCACGCAATATCAAAGTCACTTCTTTTCCAGAACATGGGTGCAGTGGAGAACTCTATGCACAGCCGTGACGTTGAGGATACAGACGGACTTATTTACAGATTGCCTAGACTCGGAGCATTTATGTTTATCGGTATTGCAGGAATGTTCCTTGCACCTTTCGGAATGCTTATTTCAAAGTGGTCAGCTCTTCGTGCTGCAGTAGACGAAGGACATATCATGCTCGTTGTATTTATATGCTTCGGTAGTGCCACTACTTTGTTCTACTGGACAAAGTGGATGAACAACCTTATTAGCATGACAAATGAGCCACCTATAAAAGACATCACAAAGAGAAACGAGATTATTTCTCTCACAATACATGCTGTTTTGATGGTTGCACTGTGCCTTCTTTTCCCTGTGCTTTCATCAGCATATGTAGTGCCTATGCTTACGGAAATATACGGATATGCTTCATCGGTTCTTCCAATGAGCGTGCTTTACATTTTGGTAATCGTCATTGCGGTTATCTTTATCGTTCCGTTTATAGCTTTCCGCTATTCAAACAGAATTCAGACAAACAAGAAGCTTTCTTACATGAACGGTATCAATATGGGAGATAACGACAACTTCGTGGATTCTTTCGGAGAAGCAAAGAAGATGCAGATGTCAAACTGGTACTTTAAAGATTTCTTCGGACAGAGAAAGCTTATGTTCCCTTGTGAGGTTATCACAGCGGTATTCCTCATCATAATGTTGATTCAGATTGTAGGAGGTGTTGTGGCATGATGAAAATAGCATTGAGCGTAATTATATTCTTGATTGCAGCACCTATACTTGGATGCCTGCTTGACGGAGGAGATCGAATCATCTCAGCAAGAATGCAGGGACGTATCGGACCGCCTCTCCTTCAGCCATATTATGATGTTAGCAAACTTTTACAGAAACAGGTTATCGCGGTAAGCCGTTCGCAGTCTTTGCTTATACAGATGTTCTTCTTTACTCAGATTTTTACGGGATGTCTGTTTTTCGCAGGATTCGATATAATGCTTTGCTTCTTTATCCTTTCTACGGGAGCAACATTTTTGGTATTTGCCGGATCTGTAACACATTCTCCTTACAGCTCAATGGGAGCTTCAAGAGAACTTTTGCAGATGATGTCTTACGAGCCGGCTGTCCTTATGACATGCCTTGGTTTCTACCTTGCAGGCGGAACCTTTAACGTAAGCGAACTTGTTCAGTCAGAAAAAAGCCTTATCATGTATCTTCCGGGATTCTTTGTGGCTTATGTTTTCTCACTGACAATCAAGATGAGAAAGTCACCGTTTGACCTTTCTACATCACATCATCCACACCAGGAACTTGTAAAAGGTATTACCACGGAGATGGGATCAAGAAACCTTGCTCTCTATTTCATTACCGAGTGGTATGAGAATATTTTCCTTCTCGGAGTTGTGGGACTGTTTATCATAAACAAAAACCCATGGAGTATTCTTGCCGCAGTACTTGTTGTGCTCGCTGTTTACTTCTTTGAGATTCTTATAGACAACACATCTGCGAGAGTAAAGTGGGATAAGATGCTTGTGATCACATGGATTGTGACACTTGTTTCAGCAGGAACAAACCTTCTTGTACTTATGCTTATCAAATAGAGAGGGGAATAAAAATGGCTAAAGTAAAAAGATCACCATGGCTTTTGCATTATGACGGATCAAGCTGTAACGGATGCGATATCGAGGTTTTGGCTTGCCTTACACCGGTTTATGATGCGGAAAGATTTGGAATACAGAACACAGGAGATCCGATGCAGGCTGATATCCTTCTTATCACAGGAGGAATCAATGCACAGAATCAGGCAGTCGTAAAACAGCTTTACGATCAGATGCCAAGACCTAAGGTTGTTGTGGCAGTAGGTGTTTGTGCGTGTACCGGTGGAGTATTTAAAGACACATACAACATTTTGGGCGGAGCGGACACTACAGTACCTGTAGATATCTACGTTCCGGGATGCGCTGCTAGACCACAGGCTATCATCGATGGTATCGTAAAGGCAGTGGACCTTTTCCAGCAGCACATGGATAACCACGAGGAATTTTTGAAGAATCCGGATGAATACATGAAGAAGAACCATCCGGAGGTAGATTTTAAGAAGGGAGAATAAACTCATGACAGAGATACTCAATCCTGAAAACAAGCTTGAGGAGATAAATCACGAGAAGCTCCTGAGAAAAGTGCTTGTTATGAAAAACAACGGCATGCGTCTCGCTCAGATGTGTTCTGCCTTCGTAGATGGAAAATATGAGCTCAGTTATTCTTTTGCAGATGATGAGACCTACGAGCTTCAGACACTGAGAGTAATTGTAGAGCCTGACACTGCCATTCCAAGCATCACCGAGATTTATCCTTATGCGTTTTTCTACGAGAACGAGATAAATGAACTTTTCGGTGTGAATGTTAAGTTTATAAACAATGATTATCACAAAAAACTCTACAGAATTGACGTAGAGGCACCGTTTGCAAAGAAGGAGGACAAATAAATGGGTAAGAGAAGCGTCGTTCCTTTCGGACCACAGCATCCTGTTTTGCCGGAACCTATTCATTTGGACCTTGTAATAGAGGATGAAAAAATAATTGAGGCTATTCCGTCCATCGGATTTGTTCATCGTGGACTTGAGAGCCTTGTAGACAAGAAAAACTATAAAGAAATGATGTACATCGTGGAAAGAACTTGCGGAATTTGTTCTTTCATGCACGGTATGGCTTACTGTGAGGCAGTTGAGGATGTTATGGACGTCGAAGTGCCTGACAGAGGAAAGTATTTGAGAACCATCTGGTCAGAGCTTTCAAGAATGCACAGCCATCTTTTGTGGCTCGGTCTTTTGGCTGACGGATTCGGATTTGAGAGTCTTTTCTATCAGTGCTGGAGACTTCGTGAGAGCGTTCTCGATGTACTTGAGCTCACCACAGGTGGAAGATGTATCTTCTCCGTAAACAAGATTGGTGGAGTTTTGAAGGATCTTGACGATGATATGATAAAAGCCATCCTTGAGGCTGTATCAAAGGTTGAGGTCGAGCTTGAGGCTATTAAGAAGACATTCTTATTTGATTACAGTGTAGAGAGCAGACTTAAAGGTGTAGGTGTTCTCACAAAACAGCAGGCACATGATTTGGGATGTGCAGGACCTTTTGCAAGAGGTTCGGGACTGAAACTGGATATGAGACTTCGCGGATATGACGCTTACAAGGATCTTGATTTTGAACCTATAGTAAGCGAGGACGGAGACGGATACGCAAGATGTTATGTGCGTACAATGGAGATTTTCCAGTCAATAGACCTTATCCGTCAGGCTATCAGCAAGCTTCCTAAGGGAGACATTGCAGTGGACGTAAAGGGAAATCCAAACGGAGAAGCTTTCGTCAGAGTGGAGCAGCCTAGAGGAGAAGCTGTTTACTATGTAAAGGGTAACGGAACACTCTTCCTCGACAGAATGAGAGTCAGAACTCCTACCTTTGCAAATCTTCCGGGACTTGTGGAGACTCTTAAAGGAGCCCAGTTTGCGGATGTACCGCTTTTGATATTGGCTATTGATCCATGTATCAGCTGTACGGAAAGATAGGAGGAAAAGAACATGTCAGAACTTATGAACTTTGCACCGGTTGTTTTGAAGAATCTTTTCTCCAAACCCGTAACAAAGAATTATCCTGCTGAGCCGGCTGTTTATCCGGAGAGAAGCAGGGGACATATAGAGATAGATCTTGAGACATGCATCATGTGCGGACTTTGCATGAGAAGCTGTCCTTCAGGTTCTATCAAGGTAGACAGACCAAACATGACATGGACAATCAACAGATTTGACTGTGTTCAGTGCGGTTATTGTACCGTGGTTTGTCCAAAGAAATCATTGACAATCAATCCGGGATATCAGGAACCGGGACAGGAAAAGTTTGAGGCTTCATACACAAAGCCACAGCCGGAGGTTAAACCGGAGGTGAAGGCAGAGGCGAAGCCAGAGGAAAACAAATAATATGTGTGTAGCATTGCCGGGAATCGTGCGTAAAATAAACGGAAAAACAGCAGAGGTTGATTTCAACGGAAATATGGTAAATGCAAGATGCGGACTTGTGGATTTGGCAGAGGGAGACAGAGTGCTCGTTCACGCCGGCTGCATATTGCAGAAGGTTTCCGTGGAGGAGGCTGACAGCCTCAATGAACTTATGAAAGAGCTTAGGGCATATGACTAGAGAAGCTTTGACAGAGATAAAGGATTATCTGAAAAACTATGACGGTGAGCCTATCAACATAATGGAGGTTTGCGGAAGTCACACGGCAGCCATAGCAAAAAGTGGGATAAAGAGTCTTCTGTCGGAAAAGATAAACCTTGTCAGCGGACCGGGATGCCCTGTTTGCGTGACACCTTCTGCTTATATCGACAGGTTGATAGAGTTATCCCTAAAGCCAGATACCTGTGTGTGCACGTTCGGCGATCTTTTAAGAGTTCCGGGCAGCACCGAAAGCTTAAACATCGCAAAGGGCAAAGGCGCCAGAGTCGAGATGGTTTATTCGCCAATGGACATAGTAGACATGGCAAAGGCCGACGCAGCTACGACATTTGTTTTTGCAGCTGTCGGTTTTGAAACCACAACACCGGTTTATGCACTTTTGATTGATACCATAGTGTCTGAAAAAATCGATAATATCAGATTGCTCACGGCACTTAAAACAATGCCCGCAGTGATTGAGCACTTGCTTGAAAACAAAGCCCCAATCGATGCTTTTATAGCACCGGGGCACGTGAGCGTTGTGACAGGAAGCAGGATATTTGAACCTGTTTCCGAAAAGTATGATATTCCATTCGCCGTTTCGGGATTTGAGGGAGAACAGATACTTGAAGCCATATATGGTCTGGTGAAAACCAGGGGCAAGGGTAAAGTATTAAACTTTTATCCCGAAGTGGTTTCGGAAGAAGGAAACACCGTCGCAAAAGAATTGGTGGATAAGTATTTTGAAGTCACATCCGCAGGATGGAGAGGCATGGGCATAATAGATGGCTCAGGGCTTAAGATTCGTGATGAGTTCTCTAATCTCGACGCGGGAAGTGACGGTCTCACAGAGGACATAAAGAAAAACAAAGCCTGTCGGTGTGACCATGTACTTATGGGAAAACTTACACCTAAGGATTGTCCTTTGTATGGAAAGGGATGCACACCTTTAAATCCTCAGGGAGCATGCATGGTTTCCGAGGAAGGATGCTGTCATACCTGGATTTCGAATTACAGATAGTTCGAGTAAAACGGAGCAAAAAATGGAAAAAGTTATTACTATGGCACACGGCAGCGGAGGCAGAGCCACCGGGGAGCTGATTAGTGCCATATTTGCTGAAGAATTCAATAATGATGTCCTGAACAAAATGGAAGATGCAGCCGCTGTTGACGGAAGTAGAAGAATAGCCATGACTACGGACAGCTTTGTGGTAACTCCTGTGGAGTATCCGGGAGGAGATATCGGAAGACTTTGCGTTTGCGGAACCGTGAACGATTTGCTTTCAAGAGGTGCCATACCTCAGTATCTCACCTGTGGATTCATCCTTGAAGAAGGCCTTGAGGTGGTAAAATTAAAAAGAATAGTTCACTCCATGGCAGAAACAGCAAGGGAAGCAAATGTTACCATAGTAGCCGGAGACACAAAGGTTGTTGAAGGAAAAGGCGGCCTGTATATAAATACTGCGGGAGTCGGATTTTTCACTGATGCGGGAGAAGTATCCGCTGAGGGAGCAAAGCCGGGAGATTCCATATTGGTATCAGGAACGCTGGGCGAGCATCATGCTACGATTCTTGGGCATAGAATGAATATCGAAAATGACATAAAGAGCGATAATGCTCCTTTGAATGATATAGTTGAATCGCTTTTGAAAAGCGATGTGGAAGTACATGTGCTTCGTGATGTCACAAGAGGAGGACTTGCAACTGTTCTTAAAGAACTTGCAAAAGCTAGCGGAAACACGTTTGTTGTTGAGGATGAAAAGATACCGGTTTCTCCTCAGGTAAGGGATTTTTGCGGACTTCTGGGACTTGATCCTTATTACATGGGAAACGAAGGAAAGATAGTCTGTATAGTAAAAAAAGAGGACGAGGCAAAAGCTCTTGAGATAATGAAAAACGCAAAATACGGAGAAGACGCATCGGTTATCGGACATGTTGAGGCGTCAAAACCGAATGAAGAGGGAAGTTTGTATTCCATGACATCCATAGGTGGTATGAGGAACATGGATATCCTTCAGGGCGAGGGACTTCCGAGAATATGTTAATGTTCAAAGTTGAAGGAATTATCGATATATAATAATCAAAAAATCGGCCGCGTGGCCGATTCTTTGATTTCATGTTGTAATTGAAATACGCGTTAAAACGATTTACAGAAGCTCTGTAAGTTTATCCACTATGGTTTTCTTCATGAGAAAATCCTGGTCATTCAATCCGTCGAGTAACGACTGAATCTTTTCATGCTGTCCAAGTGCTGCATATCTGTTTGCCAGTAACACATATATCTGGCTGTTGGTTGTTTTGTATTTCACGGCAAATTCCAGATAAGGGATACAAAGTGAATCCATATTGTTATCGATACACTTTTTCGAAAGCGATGTTATGGCAAGCTCAAGCTCGGTGAAGTTTGAGTCATACTTGCTAAGGTCATCAAGGTTCTGAGGACCGTACATCAATTTGAGATCCGTGTTGCTGTAGATTGTGAGGTTTAGAAGCCTTTCACTTGAAAGACGTCTGAGCTCATCAAGCTCGCTCTCACAGAGCATGGCGAATTCGGAATCTGTTGGGTTGAGCAACTCATCCGGAATCTTAATGTATGCGAGAACCGATATATCTTTTCTTCGTGTGGCGTTTGCCTCTGATTCGCGCTCCAAAAATGATTTGTTCAAATCCGTCTGCTTATCGTTAGAGCGCTTGCGATTTATAGCCATGATCCCGATTAGGAGCATGGTAATTGCCAATATTGGAAAAGGATAATTCATATTTTAATATAACAATCCTGAAATAACTGTAGTCAATACCATAGCCACGATAAGCACCGCAATGATTATGACACCTATTTTCTTTGTCTTTTTAGAATTAAAAAACTGAAGCATTTCAACAACTCCTTTAAACCTATCTTAATATACATCATAAAATATACAAAAAAGCCTGAGGATATGTCAAACATATTCGTTAAAATCGCAATTTGAAATTTAAAAAAACTGTGATAGAATAACCTTTGTATGTCAGATGCCCTTTTGGGTGGATTTTGTCAGGAGGAAACATGAAGAAATTAATACTTGCAACAATGGCACTGGCACTTTGTGTTGCCGGAGTATTGGGGTTGGACAAGGTATATGCTGCAGATGCAACAGGTGATACAATTCCTTCCACAGTATATATAGAAAATGTAGACGTGAGCGGAATGACAGAGGAAGAAGCTTACGCAGTCATAGACCAGATAGTGGCTGAACTTTCAGAGACAGAGATAACACTCAGCACTTCCGTGGGAAGCGTATCGGTTACAGCCGGAGATTTAGGACTTACCGTTACCGATACGGATGTTGTCAAGGAAGCACTTGCTTTGGGAAAAACAGGATCACTCTTAAAGAGATATCTTGAAAAGAAAGATCTTGAGAACTCACCTAAGTATTACAGCCTTTCATTCACAATAAATGAAAATCTTGTAACTACAGCACTTTCTGAGAATGAGGAAGAACTCACACAGGAAGCTGTGGACAGCACACTTGTAAGAGAAGACGGAGAATTCTACGTTAAAGAGGGACAGAACGGAGTAGCCTTAAACCTTTCAGAGTCGGTTGCTTCAGTCAAGAACTTTATCGAAACAGACTGGAACACAGAGAGTGGTTCGGTAACTTTGGCTGAAACCGTAGAGGAACCGGAAGGAAAAACAGAGGATCTCTTAAGAGTTAAAGATTTACTTGGATCTTATTCGACTGATTTCAGCTCATCAGCTGCAGGAAGATATAAGAACGTACAGAACGGAGCTTCAAAAATAAACGGAACAGTGGTTTATCCGGGTGAGCAGTTCTCAGTGTACGAAACAGTTAGCCCGTTTGAGGCAGAAAACGGATATGAGCTTGCAGGTTCTTACGAAAACGGAACCACAGTTCAGACATACGGCGGAGGAATATGTCAGGTTTCAACCACTCTTTACAATGCCGTAATCAGAGCTGAGCTTCAGGTGGATGAGAGACACGAGCATTCAATGATAGTAACATATGTTAAGCCATCCGCAGATGCTGCGATAGCAGGAACATACAAGGACATGAAGTTCACAAACA
>JAILLZ010000220.1 GCA_024692885.1 Lachnospiraceae bacterium
TGATATAGATAAACGCACCTATCGGAAGCATGAGGTTTGAAACTATGAAATCCTCGAAATCCAAAATGCTTCCGTCTCCCATGAGATGGATGTTGCTCCATAGGTTGAATCCCAATACGCATGGAATACTTCCGATGAGGATGACAATACAGTTGATTACGGATGCTTTCTTTCTCTTTGCTCCGAAATTGTCGATTGAGCTCTTTATAAGGTTTTCAAATACGGCAATGACAGTTGAGAAGCTGGCAAATGTCATGAAAAGGAAGAATAATGCTCCCCAAAGGTTTCCTGCAGGCATGTTCATGAATACCTGTGGAAGTGTCATAAATATAAGGGCCGGTCCCTTTGTCGGCTCCACTCCAAATGAGAAACATGCCGGGAAAATGATAAGTCCGGCACATATAGCCACGAAGGAATCCAGGATACAGATAGTACCACCCTCGCTGGTGAGTGTCTTGTCCTTTGACATGTAGCTTCCGAAAATCTCCATTGAAGACATACCTATACTAAGGGTGAAAAATGCCTGGTTCATGGATGCGGCAATGATGTTTCCGATACCGCTCTCCTTTGCCCTCTCTATATCCGGCAAAAGATAAAACTTAAGTCCCTCTGCCGCTCCGCTCAAGGTGAATGAGTTTACAACCAAAACGATAATGAGGAGCAAGAGTCCAAGCATCATTATCTTAGTGATGCGCTCAAGTCCTGCCTGGATGTTGAAGGAGCTGATGATAAATCCCACAATTGTCACGAGGGATGTGTAGAAAAGCAACTCCGTCGGTGAAGCCATCATGTTGTTGAAAACTGCTTCACAATCCGTGTCAGCTGACGCAAATGTTCCCGTCAGGAATTTTACAAAGTATGAGAGCATCCAACCTGAAACTGTGGTGTAGTACATCATGAGAATGTAGCATCCGGCGATGGATACCCATCCGTGAATATGCCACTTGCTTCCCTTAGGCTCCAACGCCTTGTAGCCCATTACCGTACTCTTTCTTGAAGCACGTCCTACCGCAAGCTCCATTGTGAGAACCGGAAGTCCCATTATGATAAGGAATAAAATGTAGAAAAGCACAAATACCCCACCGCCGTAAATACCAGTGATGTAAGGGAACTTCCATACATTTCCTATTCCTATGGCACATCCCGCACTTACAAGCAGGAAGCCAAGTCTTGACTTAAAACTGTCTTTTTCCATTTCAAACAAAACCCTTCTAATTTATTTTTTTCCGAATATCTCCCAAAATGCCACTGCACTTGCCGCGGCAACATTAAGCGAATCAACGCCCTCTTTCATCGGAATCTTAGAAACATAATCACTGTCCTTTATGGTCTCTTCTTTAAGACCGTTGCCCTCATTTCCCAGTATGACAGCAATCTTATCTTCTTCTTTTATTCTTTTGTCGCTTATGCTGACGGAAGCATCACTCAAAGCCATTGATACCACCGCGAACCCCAGTTCTTTAAGAAGAGAGGTATAACCTGTCTTGCAGTTTATTCTGGTCCATGGGATAAGAAAAACGTTTCCCATGCTGACTCTCGCAGACCTTCTGTATAAAGGATCGACACAGTCTGATGTGAGAACGACGGTCTCTACTCCCATAGCAGCCGCAGATCTGAATATTGCTCCCATGTTTGTGGGATTTTCCACATCCTCCAAAACGGCAACCTTTGTCCTTCCTTTAAGGAGTGTTTTCACATCCGTTAACTCTTTTCTTCTCATTGCACAGAGAAGCCCGCCTGTAAGATTGTAACCGGTGAGATTCTTTAAAACCTTTTCGTCCCCGAAATAGCACGGCACCCCTTTTGTGTTCTCAAACACAAAGGCTGCATCACAATCCGGCTCTGTTATGGAAGTGAGAACTGATATAGGCTCATACCCTGCCTCTAAAGCTCTTCTTATGACCTTTGGACTCTCACAGATAAATATGCCGGGCTCCGGTTCATAATGTCTTCTGAGTTCCACCTCACTCAGTTTTGAATATATATGAAGTTTTTCATCGTTTACATCATATATCCTAGTTTCTTCCATGTTCTCTTTGTGTATCTTCATTTAATGATTATTCTTCGATACATTAATAGGCAAATTCTTTAAAGCATTAAATGCGACCTTATGATTATATAGTTTTCCGCCGTTTTCATCAACATAATAAAATGCATCTTTTTAACAAATCTGCCCATTTTATGATAAAATAGCAGACGAGTGTGTGCTTTCATCATTTCACACCTCAAATATCCCCGTAAATCAAAGACATGGGGAAAGTTAGGGAGATGTTATGTCTACACTAAGAGATACAAAAATCGGACAAACTGTACGTGTTGAAGCAGTGGGCGGAAACGGTGCCTTGAGACAACACTTTCTTGATATGGGAATCATCCCGGGTACTGAGATTACCCTTGTGAAATATGCCCCTATGGGAGATCCAATGGAGCTTCGGCTTCACGGATATGAACTCACTTTAAGGCTCTCCGACGCTGAGCAGATAGAGGTCTCGGCACCTTTCGGACACGGCCCAACGGAGAAAATTACACATCACGCAAAGCAGACACCTCATCCCGGATTGGGTGAAGGCGGTAAATTCCATTTGAAAGGCAGCGGTACTCCTCTCCCTGAGGGAACCGTAATGCGTTTTGCCCTTGTCGGTAATCAGAACAGCGGTAAAACCACTCTTTTCAACAGACTCACTGGCTCAAAGCAGCACGTCGGAAATTTCCCGGGTGTAACTGTCGACAGAAAAGACGGTGCCATTAAGAATCATCCAAACACCATGATTACTGACCTTCCGGGTATTTACTCCATGTCACCGTATACAAGCGAGGAGATAGTTTCCAGAAACTTTGTCCTCGAAGAAAAGCCGCATGCGATTATAAACATCGTGGACGTTACCAATATAGAGAGAAACCTTTATCTCACCATGCAGCTTTTGGAGATGAACATTCCGATGGTTGTGGCTTTAAATATGATGGACGAACTGTCCGCAAACGGTGGCGGTATCTATGTCAACACCATGGAAAAACTTCTCGGCGTTCCGGTAGTTCCAATTTCTGCCGCTAAGAATGAAGGTATTGAGGAGCTTGTAGACCACGCCCTTCACGTTGCTTATTATCAGGAAAAACCTGAGAAAATAGATTTTTGCGATAAGAACGACCACGACGGAGCAGTCCACAGATGTCTTCATGCTATCAGTCATCTCATTGAAGACCACGTGGTAAAAGCTGACCTTCCAAGCCGCTTTGCCACAAGCAAGGTCATCGAGGGTGACTCTCTTATCGTTTCAAAGCTTGGTCTTGATCAAAATGAGATGGAGACTATGGAACATATCGTTCTCCAGATGGAAAAAGAGAGAAAACTGGATAGAAGTGCCGCCATCGCGGACATGAGATTCTCATACATATGGAAGGTTTGTGATGAAGCCGTCACAAAACCTACTGAGAGCAAAGAACATGTGAGAAGCCGAAAAATCGATGCCGTACTTACAGGAAAGTACACTGCTATCCCTGCTTTTATAGCAATCATGTTTTTGGTGTTCTATCTCACCTTCAATGTAATAGGTGCTTTTTTCCAGGGACTTCTTGAGACAGGAATTGACGATTTCACGGCAATGATGGACAGTCTTCTCACGGATGTGGGAACAAATGATGCCCTTCACAGCCTGATAATAGACGGTATTTTTGCCGGCGTTGGAAGTGTCCTTAGCTTCCTTCCTATTATCGTTACGCTGTTCTTCTTTTTATCTATGCTTGAGGACAGCGGATATATCGCCAGAGTTGCCTTTTTCATGGATAAAATCCTAAGAAGAATCGGCCTCTCGGGTCGAAGCATCGTACCGCTCTTAATCGGTTTTGGATGCAGCGTACCTGCAGTTATGGCCACACGTACTCTTCCGAGTGACAGAGACAGAAAAATGACCATTTTGCTCACACCATTTATGAGTTGTACCGCAAAGCTTCCTATCTACGGATTCTTTGTAAACGCGTTTTTCCCGGAGCACAGCGGAATAATCATGGTAGGTCTCTACCTTCTCGGAATAATCATGGGTATACTTGTATCCTTCCTTTACAAAGGATTTGTCTTTAAAGGCGAGCCTGTACCTTTTGTAATGGAGCTTCCAAACTACAGAATGCCGGGATTAAGAAATGTACTTCAGCTGTTATGGGAAAAATCAAAGGATTTTCTTCAGAGAGCTTTTTCCGTAATCCTTATCGCAACCATCGTCATCTGGTTCTTCAACAATTTTGATTTCAACCTTAAGATGGTTGAAGACACCGGAAACAGCATGCTTGCAGCTATTTCGGGATTCTTTGTTCCTTTGATGCAGCCAATCGGACTTGGCGACTGGAGAATAGTTGTTTCTTTGGTATGTGGATTTATGGCAAAAGAAAGTGTGGTTTCCACACTTGAGATTTTGTACGCAAATAATGTAACCGCCTCAATGACATCATTGTCGGCGGCTACACTCTTGGTATTCTCACTGCTCTACACTCCTTGTGTTGCTGCCATTGCGTCAGTCAACAGGGAGCTCGGAAAGAAATGGGCCGTATGCCTTGTTCTCTGGCAGTGTGTACTTGCCTGGCTTGTGGCCGGGGTTGTTTGCCTCATAGGCAGTTTTATAATTTAAAGCGTTTCGGCACGCTTTGCTATGTTCTTTCCAAAATCAATGACAGCGTGATTATACTCTGCATTCATGAATTTTGATGTGAGCATAAAATCTGCCGATGCCTTGTTTACAGCTATCGGAATATCGTAAACCTGAGCAATTCTCATAAGTGCCTTCACATCCGGGTCGTGTGGCTGAGCAGTGAGCGGATCTGAGAAGAATACCATGAAATCTATTCTTCCTTCCACAATCTTTGCTCCTATCTGCTGGTCACCGCCGAGTGGGCCTGAGTTATAACCTTTAACAGGAAGTCCTGTCTTGTCTGATATCATTCTGGCTGTTGTACCTGTTCCGCAAAGGAAATGGTGCTTCAATATTTCTTTATTGTGCTCGCACCACGCGATAAGTTCCTGCTTTTTTCCATCATGAGCGATGAGCGCTATGTTTTTCTGTTTTCCCAATGTCAATATTACTTTGTCTTCCATAATGCCTCCTATAAGTCTTTGAATCGAAACTGGCTTTTACCCTCGGCATAGTCACCGACGATCTGTCCTGCTCCGTATAATTTATATTTATATGTTGTGAGCCCGTCGAGGCCGACAGGTCCTCTCGCATGTATCTTTCCGGTGCTTATACCAACTTCCGCACCGAATCCGTACCTGAATCCGTCCGCAAATCTTGTGGAGCAGTTTACATATACTCCGGCGGAATCAACGAGCTGCATAAACTTTTCTGCTTTTTCTTTATTATTGGTGATGATACAATCCGTGTGATGAGAACCGAAGCGATTTATATGTACGATTGCTTCATCAAGACCATCAACCAGTTTTATCGAGATTATCATATCCAAGTACTCTGTATTATACTCATCATCACTCATTATCTCGATATTTCTAGTCAGTAAATCAGCTATCTCCTTGTTGCCGCGAAGTTTCACGCCTGCATTCATCAATGCTTCCGCGATTTTCTTTAAATCTGCAGTGCTAAGCTTTCTGTCCACAAGCAATGTCTCAGTGGCATTGCAGGCTGCAGTGTACTGTGTCTTTGCATCCACCGCAACCTTGCAGGCGAGATCTATGTCGGATTCCACATCGATATATGTATGACAGACTCCATCGGCATGTCCCATTACAGGAATTTTGGTGTTTTCCATAATGTATTGAACAAACTTGTTTGAGCCTCGCGGAATGATGAGATCTACCGATCCCTGACATTTCAAAAGTTCATCTATCTCGCTGTGTCCTTCTGCAAGAAAAAGGGAATTTTCCGGTGCACCGTTTTCAACGGCTGCTTTGTATATAACATCAAAAAGTGACCTATTTGTGTTTACGGTCTCTTTTCCACCTTTTAATACTGCGCAGTTTCCGCTTTTTATGCAAAGGGATGAAATCTGAACCAAAGCATCCGGTCTGGCCTCAAAAATAATTCCTATAACACCTATTGGACATGTTATCTGCTGAAGAATAAAATCTTTGTCCAGTTCTCTCTTTAAAAGAGTCTTATTTAAAGGATCCGGCAAGCCCATAAGCTGCTCGATTCCTTCTGTCACATCGGAAAGCTTGTGCTCGTCAAACTTCAGCCTTTTTAAAACAGAATCCGGTATGTTTTGCTCGAGCGCGTTTTTCATATCAAGCTCATTGGCCCTAAAAATGTTTTCCTTATTGGATATCAAGGCTTCCTTTATGCCCTTCAATATCCTGTTTCTCTCCTCGTTGGTGAGTGCCGCCATTTTGAAGCTGTCCGCCCTCATGGACGCTGTTGTTTCTCTCATGTTTTCTGCCATTTTATTACCTCATAAAATAAAATGCCACACCATAAGTGCGGCATTTTTAACCTAATGAATATCAGCCGTCATTCACCGGCCTCATAAACAATCTTATTGTCCGAAAGCCTTACTCTGTAGATAACATCCATAATTGGTCTTTCGACAATGTAATTCACACCGTTTATATGGATGTTTACACCCGGATGAACCGCTCCGATAACATGGATTTTACTCTCTCTTTTTGCATGTTCCATCAACGTCTTTATAGGATCAATCTCGTCATGAATACGCTTTTGCTCGGAAGAGACCACAACCTTCGCTCGCATAACCTTTGCCCTGACATCCACAATCTCCTGTGCCGGATTGCTGATAGTCTCCAAAGTTCTCTGATGCTGCTCAAGTGTTTTTGCCTTTTCCTCAAGCTCCCTTAACTGATGCTCCATCTCGTGGACGCGTCTGATTTCTTCTCTTGGAACACCCGACTGAAGTATAGTCGGAGTCTCACTGTCATTTCCTGCTTCCTTGACTATAACTCCAATCATTCCGCAGATGTTTGAACTGATGACAGCGCCTTTGCTGGTATTAACCACAACCTGCTGTCTGGCTATAACCGTTGAATGAAGAATAGAGTCCGCATACACATTTTCTTCTGCCTCTATGCGGCATCTCTCCACAAATTTACACGTAACATTTTTTTTAGCTTTTATAAGGCACTGGTCGCGGCCCTGAATCCCCTTCGAAATCGTGATGTTTTTCTTTGAAATAATAGTACATGCACCTACATGTCCATGAATAAAAACATCCCCATCGGCGTGTATCATCATTCCGCTTCGCACATCACCCGAAACATCCACATCACCATTGAAAGTAATATTTCCTGTTTCTATATCAACGTCACCGTTCACTCGATAGAGTCGTTCTATCTTATATGAACTTCCGTTCTGAACCACATGTCCGGCATATTCAGCATAGTATGTAAGTTTCTCGGCATCATACAGGATTCCATGTCCATGCATTGTTCTCTGTTCTTTTCCGGGAACAGGAGCAACCATTTTTGTATATACGTCAAAACCATACTGACCCGGTGTAGGTTTTTTGTAAGTTGCTATAACATCTCCCTCATCAACTATGGCAAGTTTGAGGGAATTCCTATAATCTACGGTTCCGTCTTCGTTTATAACAGGTTTTGCTTTTGCGTCATCCGGATTTATCTTGAAATCAATAACTCCGTCTTCACCGTTTACCGGATATTTCCCCCTGGCGACAATAACGTCTTCGTCGTAAGCAGCACCCTCAATAAGATATTTTATGGCATCTAAATCAGGATTTACCTTTACTCCTTCTGCAAAAAGCAAATCCTGTACCATCGTCTGTGTAATTGTGTAAACTTCTCCAACGGGAGGTTGTTTTTTCGATATGGATGCAATCATGTTATCACTTGATACGCTGATAACTCCCCATTCATTCTCCATATGATGGCTCCCCTTTTATATAGTTATGCACAAGTGTCAATAATATTATATCAAATATAACAGAAAACATGCAACTTTTGTACCAAAAACTTGTCTTTAAACAAAAAATTTAGAATTATTACGAAATCTTCGAGCGAATCTTATCCATTCCGTCAACAAATACAAGTATTTCAGCCACAACCTCGTACAATTCAGGCGGTATCATATCTCCGATTTCAAGCTTAGAGAGAGTATCCGCCAGCTTATCGTCCTTGTACAGCGGAACATTCGATTCTTCCGCCTTCTCTATAATTTTTTCCGCAATATGCCCTTTTCCCGTGGCAAGTATCTTAGGTGCCTGATCCCCGGGATTATATGCCAGCGCAACGGCGGTTTTTACTTTTTTCTTCTCGTCATTCTCTGCCACGGCTACATCCTCACATCAAAAGAGTATCGGCTTATCCTGTTGGTATTTTTCGTTTCCTCCGCCTTTAGGAAATCATCAACAAAGCTTATATCTTTTCTGTCATTTTTAATATTTATGGTCGTATTATATCCCAGATTATTGAGTCTCTCCTGCAATGCAGGAAGGTTTTTTTCGATTAAATCGTATGATTTATCATCTTCCAGGAAGAAATTGGTGGTCACGTTTTTTCTGAGCATCTTTATAAAAACATCCGTAGAACCGAGATGCTCCATATCAAGATGCAAATACGCCGTTATCTCATTGTCCGGATTGTTGAGATTCTTCTTGTTTGTCATAACATAGAGCTCACTGTTCACGTTCTGACCGGACATCTTTAACGGTATCTGAACGAAGGTATACGCATGGTTTACATCGTTCATAAACTGTATATTTGCTCTGGTTTCACTGACAATGTTGTTGAGTTCCTTTGTGACCGGACTCTTTCCGCTAAGCAGTTGCTCGAGCTTGCCCAACTGATCGTCCATCTTCTTGTAAAGCTCTGAAACTTTATCCTTCTCCTTGAGTTCCTCAGGCTTTACAGTCCACGATTTATCTATTGTCTCCGAAAAGAGTTTTCTGAACTGCCTGCTACCCACGAGCTTAGCCAATTTGGACATATCCGCATCACTGTTCAGGGCATTTTTTATCTCCCCCATGAGTTCATCCGGATTCATCTTGTATATGCTCTTTTCGCCTGAAAAATAGTCTTTTCCGTTGATATCGGACAACATATTTCCCAAAATCTGGCGGTCAAGAATGTTTGCAGCATTAGTGTTCGTTGCCTCCGGATTGTTTGCGGCATGTGCACTTGCTGTTTCAGGATTGTTTGTAACATTGGCGTTAGTTGCATCAGGGTTAGCAGCTCCGTTTGCGTTTGCTGTTTCAGAGTTTGCCGCTACATCTGCATTTACTGCCTCAGGATTGGTTTCTACATTTGCATTTGCAGCCTCCGGATTTGCTACTCCGTTTGCGTTTGCTGTTTCAGGGTTTGCTGCTACATTTGCATTTACTGCCTCAGAATTTGCTGCTACATTTGCATTTGTTGCCTCAGGGTTTGCTACTCCGTTTGCGTTTGCTGTTTCAGGGTTTACTGCTACATTTGCATTAGCAGCTTCCGGATTTGCTACTCCGTTTCCATTTACTGCCTCCGGATTTGTCGCTGCATTTGCATTTACTTCAGAGCCGGCTCCGCCAACAATTACAGCCTGGCCTTCGCCGCCGGCGTTTTCTGCCGCAGCCATCACATTTCCCTCTGCTGCAGTCTTTTCTCCCATAACAGCTTCGCTTTCAGGGTAAAAAATATCAAGCATGCCCTTTGAAAGATTCACTGCCTCTTCCATCGTCATGCTTCCCGACTCAAAAGCTTTTGGAATAGTTTCCATAAGCTCATTCAACTGAGCCGTAATCTCATATTTATCCGCAGAGTAGTTTATAAACTGTGCTATATTTGTCTCATTTACAGGGATTCCCAACTTTTGCATGGCAACAGCCGTGGCAATCTCCGTATCCGGGAGATTGGCTATCGTCTGAGCCATTTGTTGGAGCGATTTTGCATCTATAGACATTGATTCATCCATCATAGTATGAACCATGGTCAGGTTTTTTCCCGTAGCTGCGAGACCTGCAGACTGAAGTGCAGTCTCCAGCATAGGGTTTCCCATGATGTTTCCTTTATACGGACTGATATAAATCTGTCCCGAGGAGTTAGATTTTACCTCGAAAAACATGCTCTGTCCTTGAGAAAGAGAAACACCCTGATCAAGCTTTGCCTGTATGTTCTGACCATTGCTTAACCCCAGCGTAACCACTCCGTCCTTTACACTTGTTATGCTTCCCTCAAAGACACTTCCCACAGGAAGATTTGAAAGGGAATTCATGGCAGACTTTACCATGTTGCTTACACTCGCTGTGTTTGCTGTGGCATTTGACGGCGATGTCTGTACAGACTGGTTGTTGTACATATTCATCATGTCGTTAATCTGCATCTAATCCCCCCTCTCAAATGTCAGCTATTTCCTGTATATTTTATTCTCTTTTTGTATTTTACATGTTGATTTTACGATTATATAAAATTCTTTATAAAAGTCATCCTGTGAATTGGCGTTGGCCCAAGCTTTTTTATTGCAGCTATATGTTCCGCCGCTCCGTACCCCTTGTTGCTGGCAAAACCATATCCCGGATAAAATGAATCGAGTTCCTCCATCATTCGGTCTCTCGTAACCTTTGCAATAATGCTTGCGGCACCTATGGAAATGCTTTTTGCGTCACCTTTTATAATAGGAACCTGCTTGATATCCACGCCAGGAATCTGAACTGCATCGTTTAATAATATATCGGGCTTAACCGAAAGATTCTTTATGGAATCACGCATTGCTTCATAGGTTGCCTGAAGGATATTTATCTCATCAATTCGCTTGTGATCTCTTATGCCTATGCTTACCGCAACGGCCTTCTCCATTATGATATCGTAAAGTTCTTCCCTCTTTTTGGCTGAGAGCTTCTTTGAATCATTTATATAGAGAATATCGCAATCCTCCGGCAAGATAACAGCGCAGGTTACTACAGGTCCCGCCAAAGGGCCTCTTCCCACTTCGTCTATGCCGGCAACATATTTGTAGCCCATACCATGATACTTATTCTCGAAAAACTTGAGTTCCTCGATGCGCTTTTTCTCAGCCTCAAGTTTCTCAAGCTGTTTTCTTGCTTTCTCTACCAAAGCCACTACTCCGCTTCGCTCATCCGATGAGTATCTTTCTATGAAAGAAAGCAAGTCCTCCGTATTGGTGCCTGCAAATTCCTCTTTGATTTCACCAATCTTTTTTGTAACTCTATCGTTTTTTAAATCCATTTTTATGCAATGCTCTTCACTCATTTTTGTTTATTTCTCTAATTGTCTTTTTATTTTGAAGCTTATTAGCTTTAATGTCCTACTCCGGCACTTCCATGGTGAATCTGCAAATCTTTCCGGATCTGAACTCATCTATCACAAGAAGGGCTGCTTTGGAATAGTCAAGCTCTCCGCCTTTTGAAATGCAGTTTCTTGCTCTTGCTATGTCCATGAGAACATCTGTGACTTCCTTTTCCTCAACCTCAAAACGTGCATTTATGGTCCCCGGATATTCCTTTAAAAGGAATTTTAAGATTTCTATGGCAAGCTCATCTTTGTTTAATATCTCATCATTCATGGAACCAACAGACGCGAGTCTGAGCCCAACCTGCTGGTCCTCAAATTTTGGCCAAAGAATTCCCGGGGTATCCAGAAGTTCAACCTGCTTATTGAGTCTAATCCATTGTTTTCCTCTGGTGACCCCCGGCTTGTTTCCGGTCTTAGCTGCCGCTTTTCCGGCAAAACTATTTATAAACGTGGATTTTCCGACGTTTGGAATTCCAACTACCATGGCGCGGATAGGTCGATTCTTAATGCCACGCTTTCTGTCTCTTTCTATCTTTTCTGCGCACGCCTCAAGTATGATATTCTGTATGGAATTCATTCCTTTCTTGGAGCGGGCGTCAAGCTGAACCACAAAATAACCCAGGCTCTTATAATACTCACTCCAGAGCTCTGTCTTTCTCGGGTCCGCAAGGTCGGCCTTGTTCAAAAGAATGAGCCTGAACTTATTCTTTGCCAGGTTATCTATATCAGGATTTCTGCTGGATAAAGGTATTCTGGCATCTGCTACCTCTATAACCAAATCTATAAGTTTTATATCTTCCTGCATCTCTCTTTTGGTCTTGGTCATATGACCCGGATACCACTGAAATTGCATATTATTTCCTCCGTATTATGAGTGTAGTGTTCTTGTTTTCGATGTTATTCCGTGGCGACGGTGCTTTCGGTCTCTTCGGTTTCTGTTTCTTCACTTTCTGTCTCCACCGCAGTTCCCGTTCCGTGATCCACGAAACGCATATTCTTCCATGGCGAAATTACAAACCAGGCTTTTCCGATAATGTATTCTTTCTTTACGTTTCCGATATTTGCGTAACGGCTGTCCTCAGAATTGTTCCTGTTGTCACCGAGAACGAAATACTCGTCCTCACCGACGGTTATCTCCTCCTCTGCCAGTCCCGCGTCGGCAATAGCTGAGGCATCGAGGTCCTCCTCGTATACCTCTCCGTTTACATAGATGACTCCGCTCTTTATCTGGATTGTATCTCCCGGAACACCTATGACACGTTTTATGTAATAGTGGGATTTTTCATTTCCGTTTGGAAGGAAAACCACTATATCGTCCTGCTTTGGTTCAGTGAGGATGTAAATAAATCTGTCTACCAAAACCTCCTCGCCGCTCACCAGTGTCGGCGACATCGATTCTCCCAAAACCGTTGTTCTCATGCCTATAAAAAGAACAAGTACAAATGCTATAACAAGCATTAACAAAATCTCAGCGCCCCATATAAAAATCTCTTTCAAAAGAGAAAAATTTACTTTTTTCTTTTCCCTGCCAAAATGCAGTCCACGTTTTCTTCTAAACATATCTACTCCGTCCGACAAATCATAATCATCATGTTTGATACATCAATCAAATCTCTTTGATCTGTCAACATAATCTTCTGAAGTATTATACTTCATTTCCCCACATCTACAAAGAGATTTAATAGACTCAAATCACAAAAAAATACGCCAGGATTTCTCCTGACGTATCACTTTTCGCAAAATTATCTTACGAGCTCTTTTACCTTTGCTGACTTTCCAACACGGTCTCTTAAGTAGTTGAGTTTTGCTCTTCTGACTTTACCTCTACGAACAACTTCGATCTTCTCTACGTTTGGAGAGTGAAGTGGCCATGTCTTCTCTACGCCAACACCGTTTGAAAGCTTACGTACTGTAAATGTCTCACGGTTGCTTCCGCCCTGTCTCTTAAGAACAGTTCCCTCGAAAACCTGGATTCTTTCACGGTTTCCCTCGCGGATCTTAGCGTAAACCTTAACTGTGTCTCCTACACGGAAGTCATCAACTTCTGCTTTAAGCTGCTGAGCTTCAATGTTCTTGATGATTTCATTTGCGTTCATTGTAATTCCTCCTGAATAACTCGATGTTCTTAATATCCCATTTGCGACACATTTTACTCATCATCTAACTGATGAAACGCCTTGATAACAGAGGACCATCGCTTTCTCACAACTTGTGTATTTTATCATGATATCTCATGTTTTGCAACTGTTTTATTATATATCACATAAATCCGGGCGATACTTTTTGGTTCGCTCCACTGATTTCTCGTATCTCCACATATCGACCTTCTTGTGGTCTCCGGAAAGTAGAATCTCAGGAACCGACTTGCCCATCCATTCCGCAGGTCTTGAATACTGCGGATGTTCCAGAAGATTGTCCTCGAAGGACTCGGTTTCCTTGGAATCGGCGTTTGTAAGTACTCCCGGAACCATTCTGGAAATAGCATCTATCATAACCATTGCTGGAAGTTCGCCTCCGGTAAGGACGTAATCTCCTATGGTCACATAGTCGGTGACTATCTCCTCAAGAACTCTCTCATCTACACCCTCATAGTGACCGCAGAGAAACACAAGAGTTTCTTCCTTTGCAAAATCCTTTGCCATCTGCTGTTTAAAAGGATGACCCCATGGTGTGAGGTAGATTGTTCTAGGCCTATAACCCACTTCCTCAACGATGTGCATATAGCAGTCATAAATCGGCTGTGCCTGCATGACCATGCCTGCTCCGCCTCCGTAAGGATAATCATCGACCTTATTATGTTTATCTTTGCTGAAATCCCTGATGTTGACAGCGCAAAAATCAATTAAATCATTGCTTTTTGCCCTGGCGAGAATGCTAGTGTCAAGCGCATTCTCTATCATCTCGGGAAATAATGTCATAATGTAATATTTCATATAATCTACTTTTTCTCGTTGAGTTCTCTGAGTCCCGGCAAAAGATGTACATCCACTCTTCCGCCATCTATATCTACGTTAAGAATGCAGTCCTTTATAACAGGAATAAGTATTTCTTCGCCATTATCGGTCTTTACCACATAAACATCATTTGCGGCTGTCTGAAGAACATCGTAGAGTTCGCCCAAGCGCTCTCCGCTTTCCTCGTAAACATCGAGTCCGATAAGATCTGCAATGAAGTACTCGCCTTCCTCAAGCTTAACGGCATTTTCTCTTGTGACATAGAGCTCATACTTTCTCCATGTCTCCACGGTATTTCTGTCATCCACACCCTTGAATTTGAGAATTACCATGTTTTTGTGATACTTAACTCCGTCTATCCCGTAGCTTTCCATACCGCTTTTTTTCTTAATGAGAACTTCTTTCAAATCGTTAAACCTTGTCACATCATCTGTGGTAGGAAAAACGTTCACTTCACCTCTCACCCCGTGCGGACTGGTTATAACACCTATTTTAAATAAATCATCCGGTTTTCTTTTCATTTAAACTTCCTTTTAAATACTAGAGAAAAAATTCCCCGAAACTCCTTCAAGCCTCGGGGAAATAATAGTAGTCATTACTGCACTATATCAACAATAACTTTTTTATCCTCTTTAGAGGATGCTGCCTTTACAACGGCGCGGATAGCCTTTGCTATACGTCCCTGTTTTCCAATGACCTTTCCCATATCTGAAGGTGCTACATGCAGCTCAAGCTGGATGGCCTTCTCGGTCTCAGTCTGAGTAACAACGACTTCTTCCGGATAATCCACCAGCGCTTTTGCGATTACTTCTATTAATTCTTTCATCACGCACTCCTTGGTGACCTTTTAAAAGTCTTATTTCTCGATTCCTGCTGCCTTGAAGATTCTAGCTACTGTCTCAGTTGGCTGTGCACCGTTTGCAAGCCACTTCTTAGCTGCCTCAGCATCTACGTTGTATACTGAAGGATCCTTAGTTGGATCGTATGTTCCGATCTCCTCGATGAAACGTCCGTCTCTTGGTGAACGTGCATCAGAAACAACGATTCTATAGAAAGGTGCCTTCTTCTGTCCCATTCTTCTTAATCTGATCTTTACCATTTTTGTGTTCCTCCTTGTGTTATAAACATGTTTTTATTTTTATATTCAAATTCATAATATTTATTGTTTTTATGAATCTGTGCACTTAATTAAATATTGAAAAGCTTATCAGAATGGCATTCTGCCGCCTCCGAACATTCCGGGGAAACCGCCGCGACCTTTGCGCTTGCCTCCCATCATGCCGCCCATCTGCTTCATCATCTTTCTGGCCTGTTCAAACTGCTTTATCAGTCTGTTTACCTCGGAGATATCTACTCCTGCTCCGGCCGCAATTCTGCGCTTTCTGCTTGGGTTGATGACATTTGGATTGGTTCTCTCCTGCTTTGTCATGGAGAAGATGATGGCTTCGGTACGCTTCATGCTCTTTTCAGCTGCGTCCTGATCAATATCTCCCATCTTGCCAAGGCCCATGCCCGGCATCATTGAAAGCAGGCTTCCGAGTCCTCCCATCTTTCTCATCTGTTCAAGAGAAGTGAGATAATCTTCAAAATCAAACTCGGCTTTCTTCACTTTCTTTTCAAGCTTTTTGGCTTCTTCCTCGTCTATTGCATCCTGAGCCTTCTCAATCATTGTGAGAACATCACCCATGCCAAGGATTCTTGAAGCCATACGGTCCGGATAAAACTGTTCCAAATCGGAGAGTTTTTCACCCATACCTATATAGAGAATAGGTTTACCGGTAACCGCCTTTATTGAAAGAGCAGCTCCGCCTCGGGTGTCACCGTCAAGCTTTGTAAGGATAACACCGTCGATTCCTATTTTCTCATCAAATGTTCCTGCAACATTTACTGCATCCTGACCGGTCATGGCATCTACTACCAAAACTGTCTGAGTCACATCAATGTTTTCTTTTATCTCAACCAACTCGGCCATCATGTCTTCATCTATGTGAAGTCGACCGGCCGTATCTATGATAACTACGTTAAAGCCGTTTTTAGTAGCATGCTCGATTGCTGCTTTTGCTATATCTACAGGCTTGTTTTTGTCTCCCATTGAGAATACTTCAACATCCTGCTTCGCTCCGTTGACTTTGAGCTGTTCTATAGCTGCAGGTCTGTAGACATCACAGGCTACAAGCAAAGGTTTTCTTCCTTTAAGTTTTACCTTGCCGGCTATCTTTGCTGCTGTGGTAGTTTTACCTGCACCCTGAAGTCCCGCCATCATGATGACAGTCACCGAATTGCTGTTTTTAAGCTTAAGCTCGGTGGTCTCCTGTCCCATGAGGTTTATCATTTCCTCATTAACAATCTTTATAACCATCTGGCCCGGATTGAGTCCGTTCATGACGTCCTGGCCTACGGCTCTTTCTTCAACAGCTTTTATAAACTGTTTTACGACCTTAAAATTAACGTCCGCCTCGAGAAGAGCAAGCTTTACTTCTTTTAATGCGCTCTTAACATCCGCTTCCGTGAGACGTCCTTTGCTTCTTAAGTTTTTGAATACGTTTTGAAGTTTATCCGATAAACTCTCAAATGCCATATTAAAGTTCCTCTATTATCTGATTCGAGATTTCCTCGATACCGACTATATTTTTAAGGATTTCCGCGTTTTTACACAAATCCTCTGAAGCTTTTAAGATTTCCGCGGATTTATGTATCTTTTCCACATCACTCTTAATCTTCATAAATTTATCCACAAGGTGAAGCCTGCTCTCATAATTCTCCAGCTTTGCATCGCATCGCTTTATGAGATCGGATACTCCCTGCCTTGAAATGCCCTCGTCCTCAGCAATCTCTCCGAGAGACATATCATTAAATACAAAATCGGAATATACCTGACGCTGATGTTCGTTTAAAAGCTCTCCATAAAAATCATAAAGGTAAGCTTTTCTCGCGCGTCCTTCAATAACGCTCTCTTTTACGGCTGATTCAGACATGTTCACCTCTTATGTTTGCGAGAATTTTTCACATTACACACATGTAATTATTTATCACGCAAATGATAATCTAACATAATAATGCAAGGGTGTCAAGTTTTTTTACTTGACACCCTTGAGATAAGTAAATGAAATGATTATTGGAGTATTTATTTATTTGTTATCTTTCTTGTCAACCTTTGAAGCTTCTGCTTTCTTGCTCTGGATTCTGTATGTCTCAAATCCCATTGCTCCGAGGATTGCAAGGATGAGTAACCACCACCATGAGAAGTGGATTCCTTCTTCTTCCTGAAGTGCTCCGAGAGGTACTCCTTCGCCTTCAAGAGTCTTGTTTCCTGATGAGAGAGGTACTTCAGGATTGCCAACTGTAGATGATCCGTTAGCATCTGCTACTGTTGTGTCATCTGTGTTTGCATCGCCATCAGTATTTGTGTTATCGTCCTCATCATCGGTATTTGTTGTGGTGTTGTTTCTTGTACCACCATTAGATGAAAGTGTGATAACTCCACCATTGTCAGCATCATCAGTAGTTACATCAGTTGTGGTGTATCCTGTACCGTTGTTTGAAGTACCCTTCTCAGAATCTGACTTCTTGTTGTCGTCCTTCTTACTATCGTCTTTCTTGTTGTCATCCTTCTTCTCGCTATCATCGGATGTGCTGTCAGACTTAGACTCAGATTCAGGCTTCTGCGCTGTAGTGTTATCTCCACTCTCTTTAGCCTTCTCCTCGTTGTCCTTGATAGTAGCTACAACAGTATCATATTTTGTCTTTGCGTCATCAAGAGTCTTCTCGATTGCTGCAAGTGAATCCTTAGCATCCTTGTAGTTTGCCTCTGCAACTTCAAGTTTAGCTGCAAGTGCCTCTATAGTTGCTGCCGTTGTTCTCTCGTCAGCCTTAAGCTCTGCAATCTGAGCTTTAAGTGCATCAACAGTTGCCTGAGCTTTTTCAACTCTATCCTGAGCTTCTTTAGCTTCATTAGAAATCTGAGTGTAGTTTGCTCTAGCCTGCTCTGCTGCTGCCTGCTCTGCCAAATTCTTGTTGAGTTCAGCTACAGTATTTGTAACACCGGTCTTGTTATTGTAGTTGGTGTTGTCATATCTTGTCTCTGTTACAGCATCTTCATGCTCCTGATGAGCTATGCTGCTTGCATCAACCTTTGCTTCAGAAATAACTGTATTTCTGGCAGTTGTTGAAGTTGGCTTTCTGTTAATTTCTGTTGTCTTAACTTCTGTAGTCTCTACATTCTTTGTGTATGTGTAGCTGTATGTGTACTGGCTAGCAGTAGCATCTGTAGAGCTTACATGCATATCATCTTCAGAGTATCCTGTTAATGCTGCCTTTGCTGCTGCTTCTGCATTTGCCTTAGCTTCCTCTGCAGTAGCACCGGTAGCTGTCTTTGTCTCAGTAGCAGCTACTGTAGTAGTTTCCTGAGTAGAAGTAGTGGTCTTGAGGTAGTATATAGTGTAGTATCCCCACTGACCATCAATAATTTCATAATCAACATACTGTCCACCATGATTCTTTGCATACTCTTTTGCAGCTTTTTCCAACTCCCAAACGTTGCCCCAGAAACTGATTACACCAGTGCTAACCTTTGCATATGTTACTGAAACGGTACCTGTGACCTTATAATCAGTATACTTATCTCCCCACCAATAATATGACTGAGAAGAAACTTTTTCATTGTTTACTTCGTCACCAACATTTACAGCATAGTACAAAGAACCATTTTCGTATTTCCATTTATCCCAGTTAATATCACGATTAACCTTGTTAATCATCTGCTCTTCAGCATACTCAACCACTGAATCTTTTGAGTAATATGCAGGGACTTCCTCAACTTTATAAGAAACCGGAATCTCTTTAGTGAACTTAGATTCATACTCAGTTACTTCCTCTGTCTCATATACTGTAGCAGTTGCTGATGCAGTATACTCGCTTGCTTCTACTGTAGAATCCTTGTCTGTGTATGTTGTAGTTGTGGTTGTTGAAGTTGTTATGCCACCGGTTTTTGAATTAGCTGTTGTTGTTCCACCAGTAAGAGGGTTAAGTGCTGCGTCTGCTGCTGCCTGAGCTGCTTCTGCTGTAGCTGCTGTTCCTGTTCCGCTCTTCTCTTCTGATGTATTTGTATTTGTAGTCTCTGTAGTAAGTGTGCTTACTATTGTTACAGTTGTTACATCGCCGGATACAACCTTGATAAGGTTTCCATCTTCATCTGTCTTGTATGTAACATGCTCACTCCACTCGTTAATGTCAGTTCCAACTGAAGTTGTAGTCTTAACTTCTGTAGTCTTTGTTCCGTTTGTAACGTCCTCTGTCTTGGTCTCAGTTGTTGTATTCTTTGTAACACCTTCTTTAACCTTAACATCAGCTGTTTCAACTTTGTTAACGTATACATATACCGGATTAGACCATGTACCAACGTTTGTAAGAGTACCATTCTTGATAGCTCTCTGATACTGAGCAGGTGTAAGAGTAACTGTCTCTTCTCCGTCTGCTGTCTTCTTTACATATGAATATGTCTCAGCAACTTCATCCTTAACAACGTATGTGCACTCAGTCTTCTCGAAGATGTCAAATCCGTATGTAACATTTCCTTCTTCATCTTTCTCTTCAACCATCTTGTAGTTAACATACTTTGTCTCGGTCTGCTCTTCGCCGTTCTCATCTGTATAAGTATATGTAACCTTCATGTAGTTATACTTATCAGAACCATACTTAACAAAGTCTTCTGCTGTTACGCTTGTTAATGTCTTTCCATCAGCAAGCACATACTTAGCATAGTAGTTTTTAACTACGTCCTTAAATGTCTTATCTAACTCAGCCCATGTCTTATTCTTGAAATTGTTCTGAGTTTCCTCTGAAAGAAGTGTATCCTTAAGAGAAATGATTCCCTCAGCATCTTTAACATTTGCTAATGCATCATCAGCTGCTTTCTTAAGTGCTGCAAGGTTTTCATTAGCTGCTTTAAGCTCTGCCTCTGCCTTCTCAACATCTGCGCCTGCAGTTGTAAGTGCATTCTGGTATGCTTTTTCTGCATCATCAGCTGCCTTAACTGCTGTATCATAAGCTGCCTTAGCATCGTTGTAATCCTGTGTAGCTGTAATGAGGTTTGCCTGAGCGTTTGTAGCTATAGTCTGGATATTTGCAAGTGCTGTAGCTGCTGCTGTCTCAGTTGTTGCATTTGCAAGGTTCTCAGCCTCTGATGAAGCCTCTGTGCTAGCTGCTGCCAACTCGCCTGCGATCTTAGCTGCTGTTGTCTCAGCTTCGCTCTCAGCTTCAGAAGCATCTTCAAGTGCTTTTGTAACCTTTCCGTCTTCTGTCTCTGCTTCCTCGAGGTCAGCCTTTGTATCATCAACGTAATTGTTTGCATCCTGGATATCAGTGTTTCCGGTCTCTGAATCCTTCTCAACAAGCTTGTCAGCTGCTTCTTTTATAGCTGCGTCGTCAGAACCTTCTGCAGGCTCCTCTCCAACTACCTCAGCAACAGTTCCATCAACCTTGTTAACTGCTGAATCAACATCGCCTTTGTCCTTTGTAGCTTCTACTGTTGCTTCTTCCTCAGCTGTAGGAACCTTCTCAGAATTTGCTTCAGCTTCTTCTACCGGAAGAGGTTTAACATCGTCTGCTGCTACTTCAGTTTCAAGTGCAACTGCCTCTGTTTCAGGCTCGCTCTCGTCGATGATTTCCTTTGAAGCCTGAGTTGCAAGTGCCTCAGCGCTGTCAAGTGTGGCCTCTTTTTCTGTAGAAGCCTCTTCCTCTTTTTCTTCCGTCTCCTCTACCTTTGTTTCAGTAGCTTCGTTCTCGTCAACATCTGCTGCGAGGACTGACATTGGACTTGATGTAGCAATTACTGCTGATAAACCACGTGCAAGTGCCTGTAAAACTTTCTTGTTCTTCATACTAAACTCCCTTTCAATCAATTTCATATAATCCTTTTTACTAACTCTATGTTTTGTAGTATAAATACCCTTGCGTTACACGAACCGTTACATTTTTAAGTAATTTTTATTTTTTTTATCTTTTTATAATGAAACTAAAACGAGTTTTGGTTTATATCCCTCTTTCTCGAGCGCACGCATAATCTCCCTTTTATGCTCGCTTCCAAAGCATTCCAGCGTTATACGAAGCTCCACCGCCACGTTTCTGTTTGTGGAAACAAACTGGTTGTGCTCCAATTTGATAACGTTACCCTGCTTTTCTGCGATGGTATTTGCAACCTTTCCAAGTTCTCCCGGCTTGTCAGGCAGCAAAACCGATACCGTAAAAATTCTGTCCCTGAATATGAGTCCCTGCTGAACGACGGATGACATTGTAATGACATCCATATTTCCGCCACTTAATATTGAAACAACTCTTTTATCTGTAACCTTTAACTGTTTTAAAGCCGCAACAGTCAAAAGACCGGAGTTCTCAACTATCATCTTGTGATTTTCCACCATATCGAGGAAAGCCACTACAAGTTCATCATCCTCAACGGTGAGAATGTCATCCAGATTCTTCTGTATAAAGGGAAAGATTTTTTCTCCCGGTGTCTTGACGGCTGTACCATCGGCTATGGTATTTGCCGTAGCGAGAGTCGTCACCTTTCCGTTCTTGAATGATTCCTTCATGCATGCCGCACCTGAAGGCTCCACTCCTATGACCTTTATCTTTGGATTCAAAAGCTTTGCCAGAGTCGCAACTCCCGTGGCAAGTCCGCCTCCTCCGATTGGAACAAGAATGTACTCCACAAGCGGAAGCTCCTTGAATATCTCCATAGCTATGGTTCCCTGACCTGTAGCTACCGCGAGATCGTCAAACGGATGAATAAAAGTATAGCCCTCCTTCTCGGCAAGCTCGTATGCGTAGGCACAAGCCTCATCATACACATCACCGTAAAGAATAACCTCAGCCCCGTAACTCTTTGTGCGGTTTACTTTTATAAGCGGAGTGGTTGTAGGCATTACGATAACTGCCTTGCATCCGTAACACTTTGCCGCATAGGCAACTCCCTGTGCGTGGTTTCCGGCAGAAGCGGTTATAAGTCCTTTTTCTCTTTCCTCATCTGTAAGTGTCGAGATTTTGTAGTAAGCACCCCTAACCTTATATGCACCGGTAAACTGCATGTTTTCAGGCTTCAGATATACTTTGTTTCCCGTCTGGGCACTGAAATAATCACTGTAAACAAGTTTGGTCTCTAAAGTAACCTCTCTCACTTTTTCACTGGCTTCTTCGAACTTGTCCAATGTGAGCATTACTGTTCCTCCCTGATATCAAATAAAGCATTTACAAATGTATCCGAATCAAATTTCTGAAGATCGTCTATGGTTTCACCCACTCCGATGTATTTTACAGGTATTCCCATCTCGGACTGAATAGCCACTGCAATACCGCCCTTGGCTGTACCGTCCATCTTTGTGAGAACAATTCCGGTGATGTCTGTAACTTCAGCAAACTGTCTTGCCTGCGCTATGGCATTCTGACCTGTGGTTCCGTCGAGAACAACAAGTGTCTCTCTGTAGGCATCCGGGAATTCTCTGTCTATAATCTTGTTTATCTTTCGAAGTTCTTCCATGAGATTCTTCTTATTATGAAGACGTCCCGCTGTATCGCACAAAAGAACATCGACGTTTCTGGCCTTTGCAGCCTGGATGGCATCGTATACAACCGCTCCCGGGTCTGCTCCCTCGTTTGCTCCTATCATCTCGACTCCGGCTCTGTTTGCCCACTCTTTAAGCTGCTCCGTTGCAGCGGCTCTGAAGGTATCCGCAGCCGCAAGCTCTACTTTTCTTCCCTGAGCCTTGAGCTTTCCGGCAAGTTTTCCAACCGTTGTGGTTTTTCCTACTCCGTTTACTCCGATGAGAAGCACTACTGACTTTTCTTCTTCAAATCTGTAGGCGGTCTCCTCAAGCTGCATCTGTTCTTTGATACTTTCTATTAGAAGGTTTTTGCAATCGGCAGGTTCACTGATGTGATTTGCCTTTACCTTCTCTTTGAGGTTTTCAAGGATTTCATCTGTTGCTCTGACTCCGATGTCTCCCATGATGAGAATCTCTTCGAGTTCCTCGTAAAACTCGTCGTCAATCTTTGAGTATCCGCTGAAAATCATGTCAATGCCGGATACTATGTTGTCACGTGTTTTCGTAAGGCCTTTTACAAGTCTCGCGAAAAACCCTTCTTTTTTTTCTTCTTCCATTTTACTTCTCCAACTCGCTCTCTATAAGGCTGACTGATACGAGAGTCGAAACTCCCTTCTCCTGCATGGTGATACCGTAAAGTCTGTCAGCGGCTGTCATGGTTCCCTTTCTGTGGGTGATGACTATGAACTGAGTATTCTTTGTAAGTTTATGTAAGTAATTTGCAAATCTTGAAACGTTTGAATCGTCAAGCGCAGCCTCGATCTCGTCCAACAGACAGAACGGTGACGGCTTGAGGTTCTGTATTGCAAAAAGCAGTGCTATGGCTGTGAGTGATTTCTCTCCTCCTGAAAGGAGTACCATGCTCTGGAGTTTCTTTCCGGGTGGCTGTGCGATGATACGGATTCCCGTCTCAAGGATATCCTCTCCCTCGACGAGTTCCAATGTTCCCTTTCCGCCTCCGAAAAGCTCTTTGAATGCTTTATCGAATTCTTTTTGAATATCCGCAAACTTCTCTGAGAACTGTTTTCTCATTCCCTCGTCAAGCTCTGCTATGATATTCATCAATGTCTCTTCTGCCAAAACAAGGTCGTTTCTCTGTCCGTTCAAGAACTCAAATCTCTCTGATACTTCTTTGTACTCTTCAATGGCATTTACGTTTACCTCACCGAGAGCTTTGATTTCGTTCTTGGTGTCGGTAATCTTTGTCTTAAGCTGACCTCTTGTACCGAGTTCCTCGTTTCTGTATTCCATAGCAGCATGCGGAGTGAGCTCGTACTCGTCCCACATGTATGCGGTTCTGTCATTCATTGAGGCAGTTATCTTTTCTTTCTGCTCGCTTAAGCGGAATACTTCCTTGTCGAGCTTTGAAAGATTTTCAGCTATCTCGTCACGCTGGTTGAAGAATTCTTTATGACTTGCATTGAGTTCTTCCTTCTTCTTCTGGTCATTGTTTAACTTCTCTTTTAACGACTCGAGAACTTTGCCTGCGTTTTCGATAGCGCCCTCTGTATCTTCGATTTCTTTCTGTTTTGTCTCTATCTCAGACTTTGCACTCTCGAGTTTTCCTGATACCTCAGCAATATCCTCATTGATTTTGCCTATCTCGGAATTTACTCTTCCTATGCTGTCTTCAACAAAGGAAATACGGTTTGTGATTGTGACTTCTTTTGTTCCAATCTCCGTATTGCTTGCGCTGAATTCTTCCTCTTCTTTCTGGAGTTCCGCAATCTGCTCCTCGATAACCTTTGCTTCATTATTAATCTCATCCGCACGGTCATCTTTTGACTTGATTGACTCAAGGAAATCATTCTTTTCCTTGTTGATGTCTTCCATCGACTTGTCGATGCCCTTGCTCTCTTCAAGGATCTTCTCGTAGTTTGCCTTGCTCTCTTCCCTGTCCTTAACGGCCTGCTCAAGTTGAAGGTTAAGTGTGTTCTCCTCGATGAGTTTCTCCTGAAGGGCATCCTCAATCTTTGAAGCGTCCTCTCCCAGGAGTTCTCTTGCCGTGGCAATCTCTTCCTCGCGCTTTTTGCCGTTCTCGATGGCTGTCTTTAATGTTTCAACCTGCTTCTGAAGTTCTTCTATCTCTCTGTTTCTTGAAAGAAGGTTACTGCTGTTTTTGAAGGCACCACCGGTCATGGAACCGCCGGCTCTCAAATACTCTCCTTCAAGTGTAACTATGTGAAGCTTGTATTTGTATTTTCTTGCAAGGGCTGTGGCATTGTCCAAAGTGTCCACAACGACGTTTCTTCCGACGAGATATGAGATAACCTCATCGTACTTTGAATCTGCCTGAATGAGTTCATCGGCATAACCGATAACACCCTTTTCATCTCTCACCTCATCGCTCTGCTTGTCCTTGTTGCCCTGAACACTGGTGAGCGGAAGGAAGGTAGCTCTTCCCAGACGATTCTCCTTCAGGAAACGAATCATCTTCTTTGCAGTGTCCTCGTTATCTGTAACGATGTTCTGGATATTTCCTCCGAGGGAAGTCTCCACTGCAACTTCATATTTCTTTTCTACTTTTATAAGGTCTGAAACAACTCCAAGGATTCCTTTTTCCTTGTCCTTCTGCTCCATTACCTTTTTGATACTGTTTCCGTAGCCGTCGTATCTCTCGGCTATGTTTCTCAAGGACTCGAGCTTTGAAGATGTCTTGTGGAAATTCAGAGAGTTTTTCTCCATGGACTCCTGAAGTGTGGAAAGTTTTTCCTTCCACTCGTTATCCTGAGTTTTAAGCTCTCCCCACTTTCTTTTGAGTTCAGTAATGCTGTCCGTAATCTCATCGCATTTTTTGCGATACTCTTCTACTGTATTTGAAAGTCTCTCGTCTTCCTGCTTCTTTGTGAGAAGCTCTTTGTTGAGCTCCGCCTTACGGATTCTTGCATGCTCGAGGTCAGAGTTCTTGCTTGCCTGGCTAGCCTGAATATTGGCTTTCTCATTGATAAGATTAAGGATTTCCTGCTTTCCGTCCTCAATCTTATTATTGAGTTCTGCAATCTTGTTCTTTATCTCAAAAAGTTTTGATGAAACCTCTGTCTTCTTGGCTTCGATTTCTTCTTTTCTTGCTATGAATTCTTCTTTTTGTTTTTCAAACTCTGCAAGTTCTTTCTGCTTTTCTTCCTTATCCTTATTTAAAGACTCGACTCTGCCCTTATGAATCTCGTCGGATGTTGAAGATGATTTAATCTGCTCTTTCAAAAGCTCAACGCGGCCCTCGAGATCATTCTTCTTAAGCTCTGTGTCGCTGATTGTGTTTCTTGTCTCCTCGATTGAAGCGTCGAGAGCTTCGAGTTCCTGATCCAGTCTGTCGTATTCCGACTTTATTCTGGCATTCTTTTCCTTTGTCTCCTCGAGCTCGGCATTTGCTATCTCGTATTTGTTTTCCAGCTCGTCCTGCTGTGTTACGAACTGCTCCATCTCTATAAGAAAGAGATTGATATCGAAGTTTTTGAGTTCTTCTTTTCTGGCAAGATAAATCTTTGCCTTCTCGGATTGTTTCTCAAGCGGTCCGACTCTGTGCTCGAGCTCGGCAATAATGTCGTTTACACGGACAAGATTTTCTCTCTCGTGCTCAAGTTTTTTCTCAGCTGTGGCTTTTCTCTTTTTAAACTTGACGATACCAGCAGCCTCATCAAAAAGCTCTCTTCTGTCCTCAGGCTTTCCGCTAAGGATTCGCTCAATCTGTCCCTGTCCGATTATGGAATAACCCTCTTTACCGATACCGGTATCAAAGAAAAGTTCCTGAACGTCCTTTAATCTGCACTCGGTTCCGTTGATGAGATACTCACTCTCACCGGAACGGTACACACGTCTGGAAACAGTAACCTCCTCATAATCTATGTCGAGAACATGATCGGAGTTGTCCAATGTGATGGCAACATAAGCGTAGCTCAACGGTTTTCTGTTTTCTGTTCCCGAGAAAATGACATCCTGCATTGAAGCACCACGAAGCTGCTTTGCGGACTGCTCTCCCAAAACCCATCTAACCGCATCGGAAATGTTACTCTTTCCACTTCCGTTTGGTCCGACGATACCCGTTATACCGTCATGAAAATCAAGCTGTATTTTAGTGGCAAAGGATTTAAACCCCTGCATCTCTATACTTTTTAAATACATAATCTTTCCTTTTCTATCTCTCTATCCCTAATTCCTCATCCAATATGGCAAGAGCCTTGTAAGCCGCCGCCTGCTCGGATGCCTTTTTGGTTGAACCTTCTCCCTCAGCCAATGCTCTGGATTTGAGGGAAACTCTGGTGATATATGTTTTCTTATGATCCGGTCCTGACTCTCCAACCAGTTCATATACAACATTCTCTCCAAACTCGCCCTGCGCCAGCTCCTGAAGGATAGTCTTGCTATCATGGAAGAGTTTTTTGTGCTCGATGTCGGTCATTATGAACTTAAGCACAAATTCTTTCGCATTAGTAAAACCACCATCCAAAAAAATTGCTCCTATGGTTGCCTCAAGTGCATCTGAAAGCACGGACTTTCTCTCTCTTCCGCCTGTCTTGTCCTCTCCTTTTCCAAGGTAAAGATAGTCTCCAAGCTTTATCTCGTTTGCGCAGTCTGCCAAAGTCGGCTCACAAACAAGGCTTGCTCTGAGTTTTGTCATATCTCCCTCCGGCATGGATGGGTAATTCAAAAACAGATACTCACTTGAAACCACTTCAAGAACAGCATCTCCCAAAAACTCAAGGCGCTCGTTGTCCGCACCTTTTTTCATCTTATGCTCGTTGGCATAAGAGCTGTGGGTCAATGCCTGACGCAAAAGTCCCGGCTGTTTGAAGGTATATTCTATATTAGATTCAAACTCTTTTAATCTATCCATTTCTTATTCCTTATTAAACGCAGATTGCCTCCGGATACCGGTTTCTTTCTGCCGGATATCGGAGGCTGGTTTTGCAAGTTTTAAGTTCTTAATTTGTAGCTTTTTTGATTGCTTCTACAGCATCGCCTACAGTAACAATCTTCTCTGCTGCATCGTTGTCGATCTCGATGTCGAACTCTTCCTCGACACCCATGATGATCTGGAAAATATCAAGTGAATCAGCGCCAAGGTCATCAACAAATGTTGTGTCCGGTCTGATGCTGTTCTCATCAACACTGAGTACTTCCGCTATGATCTTTACGATTTTTTCAAATTCCATTTCTCTTATTCCTCCACATTACCTATTGTAAGCATTTCGGTTATTTTACCGTTTATATCCTGCTCTTTGAATGCAATACACTGCAGGATAGAATTTTTAACTTCAATTGCTTTTGCGCTGCCGTGAGTTTTTACTACGAGTCCTTTGAGTCCCAAAAGCGGAGCTCCGCCATACTGGGATGCATCAAATGCTTTTAGTGTCTTTTTCAATGCAGGCAAAGCAAGTGCTGCCCCTATTTTACTCATCAGGGAGCTAAGCAGCCCTTCTTTTATAACATGTATAAGTGTAGAACTCAACCCCTCATAAAGTTTTAAGATTACATTTCCCACGAAGGCGTCGCAGACGATAACATCCGCATATCCGTGAGGAATTTCTCTTGCTTCTATACTTCCTATGAAGTTGATATCCTTACACTCTTTTAATAGTGGGAAGGTTTCTTTTACAAGGCCATTGCCCTTTTCTTCCTCTGCACCAATGTTTACTATGGCAACTCTCGGATTTTTGATACCCACTACTTTTTCCATATATATGGAGCCCATTCTGGCAAACTGAACCAGATGGCTCGGTCTCGCATCTACGTTTGCTCCGCAGTCCACAAGTAGGGACACACCCTTTTCTGTCGGAATGATAGGTGCCAAAGGCGGTCTCTCCACACCTTTAATTCGTCCTACTATTCCCTGGCCTCCTGCTAGAACAGCTCCGGAGTTTCCTGCCGAAACGAAGGCATCTGCCACACCGTCCTTCACAAGTTTTAATGCCACAACCATGGAAGAGTCTTTTTTTCTTCTGACTGCCATAACCGGTGGCTCAGCCATCTCTATCTGCTCTGAAGCATGAACCACTTCAATCTGTTCTTTATTATAGGTATAGTTTTTCAGTTCTTCGTTTATCCTATCCGAAAGACCGACCAGCAATACCTTTACGTCCGGGTTCTCATTTACGGCATCAACCGCACCTTTTACGATCTCGCCCGGAGCATTGTCGCCACCCATGGCATCAAGCGCCACATTTGTCATCTTCAAGTCTCCTCTTTAAGTCCTTTTTTATTCAAGTCCCAAAAATTCTCTAACTGCGTTCTAATATACTATAATCCTTTTTTCAAAACAAGAATTCTTATATCTCATAATGAAATTTCGTAAATTTTACTAAATTTATAGGATATGCTAAACATTTCCCATAAAAACAAAAAAAGAGCTCCCGCACATCGCGGAAGCTCCCAAGGTTCAATATAATTAATCCTGTGCGATGATCTCTTTCTTGTTGTAAGATCCACAGTTCTTGCAAACTCTGTGTGGCATCATAAGCTCTCCACATTTGCTGCATTTTACGAGTGCAGGAGCGCTCATCTTCCAGTTTGCTCTTCTCTTATCTCTTCTTCCTTTAGAAGATTTGTTCTTTGGACAAATAGACATAGGTTACACCTCCTTAAACTGATTAAATATATCCTGGATTGCCGCCATTCTCGGATCAGGTACTGATCTGTCACATGAACGGGTTCCTAAGTTCAGGTTTTTTCCACATTTACTGCAAATTCCTTTGCAATCTTCCCTACACAAAACCTTTGCCGGCCAATTCACCAGGATTTCATCATATACCAATTTATCGAGATCCAACTCGGATTCATCCAGCCATGCCGGACCTTCCTCCTCGTCCTCAGTGACTCCCATGGTATTTAAATCAAGGGATTCATCTATAGTAATATGAATACTGGTAGGCACATCCGTCAAACACCTGTCACACACTGTATTCACCGTTACATCTGTCTCACCGTTTATGAGAAGGGTTTTTCCTTCCTGGTTTTCCAGATGCAGCTCGAATGGTGCTTTCTCTGTGATTAGGAAACTTCCCAGTTTTGATTCAAAACTATCCAAATCGGAAACCACGTTGAGGTTTTCCGTCTTTCCCTCGTTGGAAAAGAATTCGCTAAGTTCAATCTTCATAGTCGTCTCCTTACCCACACTTTAGTGATTATACATACCTAAATGCTCTCTGTCAACACTTTTATTACACAACATAGAATAGTTCCGTGATAAGAAAAGCGAGTGCCACCGATACAACGCCGACAACAATTATTGTCCAGTACAGCGGCAGATATTCTCTTCTTTTATGTGCACCCTTCAAGTCATTTGAAAAAGCGTAAAAACCAAGTTTTTCTTCCTCGTTGTTTTCCTTCTTATTATAAGAAGAAACATACATGAAATACTCCACCGGGTAAAATCCCATGAAGTCAAACATCATGATGATGACTCCGACAAATATAAACAACATACCGCTTATCAGCATGCCGTCTGCCAAAGGTGCAACTATGCCCTCCATTCTGTAGGAAATGGTTACTCCTCTGTATACAGAGATGACAATGATGGCGACCAAAGCCGCCATCATTGAATAAAGCCAGTTTTTTATTGTTGTATTACCGTCTTTTTTCATATTCTTATTTTACAAGAGCTACTGTCTCACGGCAGATTGCAAGCTCCTCGTTTGTAGGGATAACCGCAACCTTAACCTTTGAATCAGGAGT
Source organism: Lachnospiraceae bacterium (assembly GCA_024692885.1). GTDB lineage: Bacteria > Bacillota > Clostridia > Lachnospirales > Lachnospiraceae > JAILHT01. Next base: position 30,411 of record JAILLZ010000220.1, read on the forward strand.
AGAGATAACCTTCTCCTCACCATGAACTCCGTTTGCTGCCTTGTCCAATGTGATTCCAAGATATCCAAGGTACTCCATAACTTTCTCACGAACAACTCCGGCATTCTCACCGATACCGGCTGTGAAAGCGATAGCGTCTACACCGTTAAGTGCTGCTACGTATGAACCGATGTACTTAGCTACTCTGTAGCAGAATACTTCTACTGCAGCTGCGCATCTTTCGTCTCCTGCGTTCATTCCTTCCTCGAGATCTCTGAAGTCTGATGACTTTCCTGAGAGTCCCTGAACACCTGACTTCTTATTGAGTACATTCATGATACCTGCGATGTCGAGGTTTTCTTTCTTTGCTACATATTCCATGATAGCCGGATCGATATCTCCTGAACGTGTTCCCATTACGAGTCCCTCAAGTGGTGTAAGTCCCATTGAAGTATCTACGCACTTTCCGTCCTTTACTGCTGAGATTGAAGCACCGTTTCCAAGATGAGCAACGATGATCTTTGAGTTGTTGATATCAAGTCCGAGGAACTCAGCAAGTCTCTTTGAAACGAAGCTGTGGCTTGTTCCGTGGAATCCGTATCTTCTTACTTTGTAGTTCTCATAGTACTGATATGGAAGTCCATAGAGGAATGCTTTCTTTGGCATTGTCTGATGGAAAGCTGTATCAAATACACCAACCATAGGTACGTTTGGCATAAGGATCTTTCAGAGGTTGACGCTGTTGGACATCGTATCGTGCATGGTGGAGAAAAGTTCGCTTCTTCAGCTATCATCACAGATGAGATGTTAAAGGCAGTAGAAG
>JAILLZ010000014.1 GCA_024692885.1 Lachnospiraceae bacterium
ATAGACTCCTTGTAGTTTGTCTCTGTTTTTCTAGGCTTCATATACTTTAGCGCAAAAGGTCTGACTGCCCAAAGCAATACTACCGAAACGACAATGAATACCGCTATCTGCACCCAAAAGTTTGGAACTGCAAGGCTGACAAACAAAGCCACAAGTGCTCCACCGGCAAACCATATCGTGGTAAGTCCTACCGTCAGTGTCTCCGCTGCCAAAAATGCGATAAACAGTATAAGCCACAAAAGCCATCCGCTTATGCCGAAAATAGTTGAAACATCCATTCTTTTCACCCCTTCAATCCATAATTTTCATTTTGATAACATATCGTATCCTGTGATTCCAATATTGTATCATTTGTCGGCAAAATTACTTCACCGTTTCTAACAATTAAATTTATCTGCATGTTGTATTCCTGCTCTGCATCTCCGACCTTGGCCTTGTCAAAGCTGCTTCCATCATCTACAACCAAAACAGACATGCTTCTTGTTGCGTCGTCCGTTGCTTCTCTCTGCATCTGTGTGTATTCTGTTACGAAACCGGCTGATATAATACCTGTCGGAATCGCCACAACACCAACTCCCAGCATCGCTATGATTATAGCCATTACTTGTCCCAAAGTGGTTATTGGATACATGTCTCCGTAACCTACCGTAAGGATAGTGGATACGCTCCACCAGATTCCCGAAAACGCATTGTCAAACACATCCGGCTGCACATCATGTTCGGCGCTGTACATACATAGAGACGATGCCATTATCAATATAAATATGATAAACACTGATGATATTATCTGGTTTCTCCTGTGGAATATAACCGAGGTAATAACGTTGAATGAATCGTACGTCGCGTTAAGTCTGAACAGATGAAAGATTCTCACTACTCTCAGCATTCTGAGTGCTACAAATCCTGACAGGAAGAAAAACGGTAATATTGTTCCCATGTCGATTAATCCGTCAAAGGAAAGCAGGAACTTTATTGTTGAGTTTGCTCTTGACTTATCGGGATACAAATATTCGGCTGTCCATATCCTCAGGGCATATTCCACACAAAATATCAGTATCGTTATCAGTTCCGCTTTTTTTAATATCGGCATGATTCCCGACAGTTCGTCAAAGGTTTCCATAAAGGTAACAGCGATATTTACTATGATTACCAATGAAATAAATATGTCAAAGAATCTACTGATAAAGTCATCCTTATTACCAATTTGAATTATGTCAAATACTCTTTTTTTTACGGAAGACTTTCTATCCACTCCTCCATCCTCTTTTCCCATGTAAATAAATTTCCTGCAAGTTCATGACCGTAATCCGCTATATCCTGCAATTCAGCGGTGTGGTCCAGCTTATCCGTGATAATATCCGGAAGTGCTTTGGTGGAAAACAGATCATATTTTATGTAGTGTTTTCCCGGGGTTAATACCTTATCCAAATACTCCGTTCCGTCTGAACAACTCACTGCTCCATGTCCCATTGCAGTAGGAATTCTGTCGTGAATTCCTGCCTTGAATCCCGGCATAACATTCAACAAGATCTTCGATGTGTAAGCCAGTTCAACCGCTTCCATATAGTTTTTCTCCGGAATTATATGCATGTGCTCTTTTCCCTTGCACTCCATTTTGTTCCAGTCGTGTCCGCAGACCGTGACATCCACGCCGTTTGCCAAAAGTGTGCGCACGACCTTCGCTCTTATTGCGGCTGCCGCTCCCATATCCACCAGATAATAACGGTTACATATCATTGCCATCTTATCTCCCGGATCGTTGTATCCTTTTTTCATTATATATGAAGTAATGGCTTTTTCCACCGTGTAATCCGGGTTGTAGACCATCATCATTAAAAGTTCTATAATCTCTTTCTGAACCTCGGGAATAAAGTTATTCAGCCTTTTGTAGAAGGCTGCTTCGGATGTGTATGTACCAGTAAACAATATTCCTGTTTTTCTTTCTTTGATAGGTCGTATCAATTCCTCGTCATAGCTCATCATTCCCAAAGGAAGAAACATGACTGAATTAACATTCGGATAATAGTTTCCCACAAATCTCACATGGTCCTGGTCCAGGCAAAGCACGTTTTGTCTTTTCATTCCCGACTCAAGCGGTGTGTGGTAATAGAGGGGATGGTCCAGCAAATAATTATAGAAAGGCGCGTCTATTTTATCCAATATGTACTCTCCCGCTTCATCTTTCAAAAGCGGCAGGGTTGAGTCTATGTCAAGCATTGCATCATAATGCTGGCCAAAGTATATCTCAAGATCCTTTGGTCTGGTTGCCGTGCATGTTTCACACACATGTCCCATCTTTCTAAGGGTCTTAACCATACTGTTTATGAATGCATACATGGAGTTATAGCATATGGATTTTGTGTAGAACAGTAAAAATCTTTTCACTTATCTTCCCCGGCAAAAATATTTTGCAAGAAACTGTTTATCTGTCTTTATTTGTTCTATATTATACCGTATTTAGTCATTTTTCATCATAAAAAAAGAGAAAGTCGTCAAATATTAATAATATTCCGACGACTTTCTCGATGTTTCATTGATTTTTATTAAAGTCTCTTGAGCAATTCTTCTCTCTGAGTTTCAAATCCAGGCTTTCCAAGAAGGGCAAACATGTTCTTCTTGTAGCTCTCTACACCAGGCTGGTTGAATGGGTTTACTCCGAGGAGATATCCACTCACACCTACCGCGAACTCGAAGAAATAGAATAACTCTCCGAGATAGAACTCGTTCTGCTCAGGAATCTTAACCATAAGGTTTGGAACGTTTCCATCTGTGTGTGCAAGAACTGTTCCGTTCATGGCACTCTTATTTACGAAATCCATTCCTTTTCCTGCAAGGTAGTTTAATCCGTCAAGATCTACTGGCTCTTCCTCGATGATAACATCATCTCTAGGTGTCTCAACATTCAAAACTGTCTCGAACATGATTCTTGCTCCGTCCTGAATGAACTGTCCCATAGAATGTAAATCTGTTGTGAGATCTACTCCTGCCGGAAGGATACCCTTCTGATCCTTTCCTTCACTCTCACCATAGAGCTGTTTCCACCACTCTGTTACATAG
>JAILLZ010000023.1 GCA_024692885.1 Lachnospiraceae bacterium
TCAAAATCTTCCTGCATCTGCTCCCAGTTTCTTATAGCTCCTATATAATTTCCGAGAGTAAATATACCTGTAGGCTGAATACCGCTTAAGATACGTTTTTTCTTTTCGTTTTCCACTTTCATTTCCTCTTTCTAATAAAAATCCCTATTTTCTTTAAATCTTTTTTCTATCTAAGATGTCTCAAACTTTTCATAAGATAAATAAAGAACCGATACGCTTTTTCATAAAAGCACGTATCGGTTCAAATATAGAACAATGTTGCGCTTACGTCAATTAAAACAACTATGTTAATTATAGGTCCTCTACTCATTATATGAAGTTTTTCTGTCAGCCACTCTCAACATGAAGAATCCAAAAGCAAAGAAAATCGCCATTGTTGCCACAGCCACATTTATTGTTCCTCCCTCTAGTTTAACCGCCGCTATGACAGCAGAACCAAGGAAGGATGCACCCTTTGAAAAGATATCGTATATACCGAAGTATTCTCCGGAATGGTCCGGTGGGATAATCTTTGAGAAGTACGATCTAGACAAAGACTGAATCGATCCCTGAAAACAACCGACTCCGAATGCAAGAATTGCAAATCCTAAAAGTGATTTCAATGTCAATGCATAAAGGCATACACAGAAATATCCAGCTATACAAATAAGAATAAGATTTACTGTTTCATGCTTCTGCGAAAGTCTTGCAAATACCAGTGAGCCGGCAAAAGCTACAACCTGCGTGGCAAGAAGTGTAATCACCTGACCGATGGAGCTGAGTTTCAAGTCGGTTCCTATATTGATGCAGTTATCTATTATTGTTCCCACTCCGTCGATGTATAAAAAGAATGCAATAAGGAAAAATGCAACCTTTTTGTCTTTGGTAACTATGTGTTTTGCAGTCTTCGCAATCTGTACGAAAGCTTTTCTTACCGCGTGTGAATCTCTCTCAACATAGTTTACCTGCTTATACCCTTTAATAAGCGGCAACGAAACTATGAACCACCAAACGGAAGTCACACTAAAGCCGCAAATCATGGAAAGCCTGTTGCTTATAACGTTAAGCATATCAGGTCCCAAAATATAGAATACAAGCGCAACGATAAACGGAATACATGAACCGATATATCCCCAGGCGAAGCCGTAGGAAGACACCTTATCCATCCTGTCCTTCGTTGTTATGTCGTTAAGCATCGAGTCGTACACAATCTGAGAACCGCTGTAGGTTATCTTCGTCAGTACAAAGATTATGGCAAACAGCAGCCAGTTTGGAGCAAATCCCGTGAGTATACATCCCAAAGTTCCAACTGCAACAGCTGTGGTAAAACATATCTTTTTTAATCCCTTATAATCCGATATGGCGCCGATAAAAGGCCCCATTATCGCAACCACTACGGTAACAACCGCAACTGCTATTGAATAATATGCCGTCGCCCTGTCCGACGTAATCTGTCCCGGTGCGTCTCCTATCGCTAGACTCTTAAACCATATCGGTATCAACGAGCAAGCCAGCATTGTAAACGCGGAATTTCCCACATCGTACAATACCCATGAAAATTCATTCTCATTCAAATCTCTGAATAATTTTGACCTGTTTAGTGCCCCCAATAATCCCCTTTTTTCTGTCATAGTCCTTCTCTCCGATGTCTTTATTTCTCTACGATGAATATCATCTTCATCATTCTTGCTCTGTAACTATATTTCATTCATAAATATTCTTGCTCTGCAATTATAATTTGTCCACAATGTCTCTTGCTCTGTCAGGATAATTGGTTATAAGTGCATCCACTCCGGCTTTGACAAGCATTTCCATATGCTCTTTTTCATTCACCGTCCAAATATGTGTTTTTAACCCTGCTTTTTTAGCCTTTTCAATATATTTGTTGTCCTGACCGAAATGATAGATTGCAGGATGAAGCGCCTCTATACCGGCATTAAGTCCATTGGTGTACTCACACGGATTCACAATTATATCCCCAAACAGCAATCCGCATCTGGCTTTTTTATCGAGTTCCTTCACCCGGAGGATGGACTCATGGTTGAAAGACGAATACCAAATTCTGTCTTCCATCCCTTTTTTTGCCACGAGGTTCATGACCTTTTCTTCTATACCCTCGTACTTGAATATTCCGGTCTTAAGCTCAATGTTTATTTCAAGATTGCTTGGTTTTATCAAATCAAGCACTTCCTCCAATGTTGGAATTGATGTCTTTTTTGCATATCCCTCTATCGGTATTGAAACATCAAGTCCCTTCAACTCTGACAGAGTCATATCCTTAAGGTAACCATGTCCCCCGCTCACTCTGTCCACGGTTTCATCATGAAAAACGACTATTTCCCCGTCTTTCGTAAGCTGAACATCAAGTTCCACACCATCAGCCTTCATCTCTATTGCCTTCTCAAAAGAATCAAGGGTGTTTTCAGGGGCGTAACCGCTCGCGCCCCTGTGTCCCCATACTAATATTTTGCTATCACTCATTTTTTACATTTCCGCTTTCTAAATATCCCCTGTCCCGATATAACAATCCATGATATAAATCAAAAACCCAACGAATACTACAGACGATTTATCGCGTCCATAGCGAGATTTGATCTCTCGCACTCTTCTGCCGAAAGAACTATCTGCCAGCAGAGAGGACTTCCCTTCATGTGCTTAGCCGCATAGCTGAGTCCATTGGTCTTTTCATCAAGGAAAGGTTTATCAATCTGATTTGGATCGCCGAGAAGAATAATCTTTGTATCTTTTCCTGCTCTTGTGATGATACCCTTCACCTGATTTGGTGTCATATTCTGAGCCTCATCGATGATTAGGTATGTCTTTACGATGGAACGTCCTCTGATAAAGTTTAAAGCTTCCATCTGAATTATTTCTCTGTCAAAGATCTCGCTTATCTTTCCCGAGAGTTCATCTTCGTTTTTGTATCTCTCTTCCTCATCCGAATCGAGAATCTGCTCAAGGTTATCTATGATAGGCCTCATAAGAGGGGCTATCTTTTCCTGCTCATCTCCCGGAAGGAATCCTATATCGTCGTCAAACTGCGCGTTCGGACGGCATATCAAGATTCGTCTGTATTCTCTTGTAGGGCAGTTATATGTTTTTTCCAATCCGACAACCAATGAATAAAAGGTTTTTGCAGTTCCCGCCATTCCCTGAACTATTACGAGCGGTGCTTTACCCGCATCAGCCATAAGGGCTTCCTGCATGAAATACTGACCAACGTTTCTCGGTGTCACTCCGTATGGCTTGTAATTCTGATATTCAAGCGGAACAATACGATTTCCCGACACTCTTCCAAGCACTGTCTTTTTCAGTGAAATATCGGATTTTAAAATAACGAACTCATTTTCCACAAGATCTGTATCTATCCTGTTTCCTGCTTCATCAACCTGATATACGTTTTGGATATCGGTTCCGTTCTTCATGAAGCCTGTGAGTTCGTCATCCGGAATGAACACTTCGCATCTTCCGGTATAGTTTGCATCGTCCTCGGATATCTGCTCTCTCTGGAAATCCTGAGCTTTTATACCAACAATGTGTCCCTTTAATCTAAGGACAAGATCTTTGGTTACAAGTATTACTTCTTCGTTAGGATTCTTTTCCTTAAGGCCTTTGCAAACCTTCAATATTCTGTTGTCTGATTTGGACTCCGGTAAATCTTCCGGAAGCTCCACATCCTTAAAGTTCTTTTCAATCCTGAGTGTGCCGCCGTTATCCATAGCAACACCCAGCAGGAGGTCTCCTAAAGTTCTGTACTTTTCAAGAATTCGGACTGCCTTTCTGGCATTGGCGCCTATCTCACCTTCCCCTTTCTTTAAGCTATCAAGTTCCTCCACAACTACCAAGGGAATAACCACATGGTTGTCTTCGAAACACTCAATAGCTGTAGGTGCCTGAATCAAAACATTGGTGTCGATTACATATGTCTTCTGCATATAACCCCCTCCTTGCAGCCCAGAGCGAAAATCTCTTTCCGATAGACCTACTACAAATATACCATATTTAGTGGATGATTACATCACTTTCCACAAAATATTTGTATTTTACCTTGTATCCTATAAAAAACACCTGCTACAGCAATTCCATGCTGTAGCAGGTGCTTTGGTTTCGTTGTATTAAAATCATTCGAAGTTTCTTTAGTTGAACTCGAAAAACTTTGTGTCAAGTTCCGGGTATACTCGTTTCAATGAAATAGGGATTCCTGCCTTGTTTACAAAGCAGTGCTTGCTTCTTGCGGCTGCTCTGTCCTCGCCTGTTTCCTTGTCATAAATTCTGTAAGCCACTTCCATATTATGACCGTCATATTGCAAAAGCTTCGTGTCAATTACTATGGTGTCATCAAATTTCGCTTCGCTTCTGTATTCGATTGAAAGCGAAACCACAGGTGACATCATCTCCATGGCTTCCATCTGTCTGTATCCCAGCCCAAGTTGCTCCATGAGATGCATTCTGGCATCTTCCATCCATTTTATGTAATTTGTGTAATGGATGCTTCCGCCCTGATCTGTCTCATGGTATCTAGCTCTGTGCTCATAAGGCGTAATCTTTATATCTTCCGTCTTTCCATGTATTGTTATTTCCTGTCTCATGCAACCATCTCCTCGTAACAACAGGCTTTAACATGCAAATTAGAATTAATAATCGTAGTCAATATCATCAGGGTTATCGGTCATAACGATAGCCGCTATGATATACGCGAGTAATCCTGTTCCACCGAACACAATTGTAAGTGCCCAACAAAGTCTGATAAGTGTAGGATCGATATCGAAATATTCTGCGATACCACCGCAAACTCCAAATATTTTTCTGTCTCTTACGCTTTTATAAAGCTTT
>JAILLZ010000062.1 GCA_024692885.1 Lachnospiraceae bacterium
ATAAGGATAAATCCTATAAACGGCTGTCAGTGATGATTATTGACAGCCGTTTATAGGATTTATCCTTATTAATACTCGTCTAAAAAGTGATGTCTCACCCCGTTCTTCTTATAGGCGATGACTGTATCGACATTTACGTTCTCTACACTCTTAAAGATATTGGATTCTATGTAAGGATTATTTTTCTTAAGCTCCGCAATCAGTTTCTTTGTCTCCAAACGCTTTGAAGATGTAGTGCCATCCTCATGACAGGTGCTGCAGGTCTCAGTAAAATGACACGCACACTGGAGGAAATGAAGATCATTGTAGTCTCTCCATGCGCAGATATCACTCTCACGTATCAAATACATTGGTCTTATAAGCTCCATTCCCTCAAAATTAGTGCTGTGAAGTTTTGGCATCATAGTCTGTATCTGTGCCCCGTGCATCATTCCCATAAGAATAGTCTCAATGACATCATCATAATGATGTCCGAGCGCAATCTTGTTGCATCCCAATTCTCTGGCTTTGCTGTACAAATGCCCACGGCGCATTCTTGCACAGAGATAACAAGGATTCTTATCTATTGTATCTACCGCATCGAATATATCGCTCTCAAATATTGTGACCGGAATTCCCAAGGCTTTTGCATTGCTTTCAATAAGCTCTCGGTTTTCCTTGTTGTATCCCGGATCCATCACAAGAAATGTCAGTTCAAAATTGCACTGTCTGTGTCTTTGTATCTCCTGAAACAGTTTTGCCATCACCATGGAATCTTTTCCACCTGATATACAAACCGCAATATTATCGCCTTCCTGTATGAGCTCATATGTTTTGCATGCCTTGGCAAATGGAGTGAAAAGCTGCTTATGGAATTTCTTTCTTATGCTTTCTTCTGCCTTGTGCTGTCTCTCTTCTCTTGTGGATTCATCAAGCATTCCTGATTTTATATATCCCATATATCCGCCTTCAAGGCTGTATATATCTCGTCCTTCAAGGCTCTCAAAATCACCAAGATTCTTTGATTTACGACCAATTTGACAATAAAAGACCAGCTTTTTATCTTTGGCTATATTTTCAAGTTCGGCACTTGTTCCTTCCTCGATTTCCTCCATGGGAATTCGAATGGCTCCCGGTATCATTCCGTATTCAACAAGTCCGTCATCTCTTATATCTATTAATTCAAAAGAATCCTCCGGCCAATTTCGAAGTTCTTCTAACGTTATTTCTTTCATTTATCTCCATCTCTTTCTGTTCAACAATCGCCCAGATGAATAAACTGGACTTTCTACAATTCAGCTGTCATCCCTTCGTTGATAACATCTTCGCTTGCTGCCATTGCGTTAAGCGTCATATCAAGCAATTTATCCAACTCCCATCCGAGCTGATTTGCCCCACGTTCTATTACTTCCCTTGAGCATCCTGCTGCAAAGCCTTTACTTTTATATTTTTTCTTCAAAGATTTCAGTTCCATATCTTTTGTGCTCTTTGAAGGTCTCATTAGTGCCGCTGCCCATACTAGTCCGGTAAGCTCATCCGCCGCAAAGAGAACTTTTTCCATCTCATGAACTGGCTCTACATCTATTGTTGCGCCGCAGCCCACAGTGATTCCATATCCATGTGAACATACTGCGTGAATGATATCTTCACTGACGCCCCCGTCTCTTAAGAGTTCCGGTGCTTTTAGACAATGTTCTTCCGGATACAATTCAAAATCGATATCGTGAAGCAGTCCAACTATTCCCCAATACTCTGCATCGTCGGCATACCCAAGTTCTTTTGCATACCATTTCATGACTGCTTCCACTGTTAAAGCATGCTGGATATGAAATGGGTCCTTGTTATATTTCTTAAGTAGCGAAAATGCTTCTTCTCTTGTTATCACAGTTTTAATCTCCTATCATTATTTATATCATGTATTAGCATAATAATAGGACCTCCGAAGAGATCCTAGGTAATCTGTAATCCTTCACAGCGGCTACTGAGCTTTTTCATTAAAAAGCACCGGTTCAGTCTCTTTCAGATATAATATCATTTTCTTATTATTTTCAAGTAAAAATACTTGCTGAGTTTAGGATCTTTGTCCTCTCGAACAAATTCAAATTCATATCCCAGCTTTTTGTAAAACTCCGGTGCCTGGAATCCAAATGTTGTAAGAGCAATTTTCTCATAGCCCTTTCCTTTGTATTCATCCTCAACAGCTGCAACAAGCTTGCTACCAACACCATCTCTTCGATAGTTTTTTCCAACAATCAAATCCCCAATATGTACCTCATTATAGTAGGCACGGCCTGTGATTATTCCTGCTATCTTTCCATCGTCTTCTGCAGCAAAACAAAACTCATCATAATTCAATGCCACGCCGCAATCTGTCGCATAATCCGAGAATTCCGCGTTAATAAAATCTCCGGTTTTGTCATTCTCCGTAACCCTTTTTATTATCATTGTCTTTCTCCCGTAAGCTTCTTTTACTCCATGATAAAGTGTGTCCAGACATGTTCTTCCGTTTTTGGTAAGCCAAACTCTTTTTTTCCAAGAGCTATGCTCTTCATAAGAAATGACATATTTCTGGCAAGAACTCTCATGGTCTGAAGGCCTTCAAGATCCTTTTCGGCCTGTCCTTTTTCCCTGCCATGAACACTGTTCCAATACTGGCTGGATGCTATAGGCATATTGCTGATAGTGAAATATTTATTCAATTCATCGAAAGTAGCTGACGAACCGCCCCTTCGACATACCACTACACTTGCTCCAACCTTCATGCTCTTGTCAAAGTGTGTACTGTAGAATAATCTGTCCAGACATGCTATAAGTGTCGCATTTGCAGACGCGTAATAGACCGGTGATGCCAAAACCAGACCATCCGCTTCTTCAAACTTAGGTGCAATCTCGTTTACCACATCATCAAATACGCATTTCCCCTTTTCTTCGCATCTTCCACAAGCGATACATCCTCGAATATCCTTGTTTCCAATCTGCACAATCTCTGCTTCAATGCCTTCCTCTGTAAACATTTTTGCCATCTCATTCACTGCTATTGCGGTATTACCACCCACTCTCGGACTTCCGTTGATTATCAATACTTTCACGATAAAAGCCTCCCGTTCTATGTTTTTGAATTATTTTCTTATAAAATCGCTATCCTTCTCGGGCATATCATCATCGGAGATATATCTCTCCACTGTCATATGCAGATCGTATTTCTCTCGAAGCTCCATGATGGTTTTCATCATAGGTGATTCATGATGCACATCAATTGATTCCTGATCTTTCCAGCTATCTATAAGGAGTATTGTCTCCGGGTCATCAATAGATTGATAATACTCATATCGAAGATTCCCTGCTTCATTTCTTATTGCTTCAACAGTCCCGCTGCTAATCATCTCATTAGCATACTCTTTAGCTGAACCATTTACTCCCTTATATCTCAAATTTACAGTAATGCTCATAGCCAACTTCCTTTCCGGCACCTCTTAAAGTGCTTCATCTATTACGGCTTTCAGCGTCTCAGCCGACTTTAGTAATGCTTCTTTTTCCTGCTCGTTTAGTCTGATTGGTACAGAACCTTCCACTCCGTCTTTTCCGACTATAGCCGGCATGCTGAGTGCTACACCATCGATTCCGTTCTCACCGTGCTGAATGCTGGATATTGGCAGAACCGATTTCTCATCACGTATTATAGCTTCACAGATACGCCTTACGCTCATAGCTATACCGTAATAGGTCGCACCCTTCTTCTCGATAATCCCATATGCGCTATTCTTCACATTCTCCGCAATTTCTTTCATGGCTTTTTCATGCTCGAAATGGCCTCTCATCTCGCAGAAATCATGAATTGCAATTCCCGAAACATTTGCACTGCTCCAGGCAGCAATCTCACTGTCGCCATGCTCGCCTATGATAAATGCATGTACTGAACGGCTGTCTACACTTAGATGCTCGCCAAGAAGATATTTGAATCTGGCTGTATCAAGAACTGTTCCCGAGCCAAAAACTCTGTTTTCCGGAAAACCACTGAACTTAGCCGCAGCATAGGTGAGTATATCAACAGGATTTGCTACAATAAGCAGTATTCCTTCTTTGTTGTACTTAGCTATCTCCGGGATAATGGACTTAAATATTCCGACATTCTTTTTTACAAGATCCAGTCTTGTCTCTCCCGGTTTTTGTCCTGCTCCTGCCGTGACAACCACCACTGCTGCATCTCCTGCATCCTTATAATCGCCGGCATAAATCTGCATTGGTTTTGCAAAAGGAAGTCCGTGGCTGATATCAAGTGCCTCTCCCTCAGCCTTCTCTTTGTTAACATCAATCAGCACCATTTCTGAAAAGAGCCCGCTCTCCATAAGAGCAAAAGCTGATGCTGAACCAACAAATCCACAACCTACTACTGCTACTTTTCTTTTATTGAGTGTTGTCATGATATTCCTCCTTATTTTTTCTTATCTTTGCTCCATCAACATACAGACGCTCTGTTGCAATCCGATCTACAAACATCTTATCATGCGAAGTAAATACTAAGGTACCCTCATATTCCACAAGCATTTTTTCCAATGCCTCGACAGACGGGATATCCAAATAGTTCGTAGGCTCATCCAGTATCAGCAAATTCACGTCCGATACAAACAACATTGCAAAAGATAGCTTCATTCGCTCTCCACCCGAAAGCTCCGACGCCTTTTTATTCATATCTCTTTCCGACAACAAAAGTCGAGCCAAAACTATTCTTGTTATACTCTCACTTTGGATACTGACTCTTCGAACATTTTCCAAAACTGTCTTTGTCAGATCAATCTGTGACATATTTTGCTTTGCATATCCTATCTTGGCTCCCGGAACAACGTACACGCCTTCTCTCTTGCTGATTAACTCAAGCAATGTAGTCTTTCCGGTTCCGTTACCTCCCAAAAGAGCCACTTTGCTTCCGTTCCTTATCATAAAATCAGCATTATCAAAGACTATATGATCATCATATGCAAAAGAAATATGCTCTCCGCGTATCACTATAGGATTCCTTGGCGGATCAGTCAGCCTAAAATCCGGTCGAACTACGGGTTCTTCCTTTGGTTTTTCTTTGACCTCCATATGTTCAATACGCTTGAGAACATTGGTGGCACTTCTTTCCATCCCCCTTGCCTTGTCTTCCGGTTTTCTTTTGCCGATAAGGGCTCGAACTTTCGCTTCACTTGATGATATGTTCTTAGGCTTCTTGGCTACCGTTTTAGCCTTATTCTTTTTCTCCATGTAGACGCCTTGAAGTCTCTTTTTCTCAGCTTGATAATTCTCGTATTCTGCTAACTGCGTTTTCAGTAATTCTTCTTTCTGCGCAACGTACTCATCATAGTTTCCGTTGTAGCTATAAAGTTTCCCAAAAGAAATTTCTACTATTCTGTCACATACTTCATTCAGAACTGCCCTGTCATGACTGATTATGACCAATGTATCGATTTCTTTTAGCCTTTTTACCAACATCCTCACGCCATCGTAATCAAGGTTTGACGTCGGTTCATCCAAAAAAGCAACCGCATGAGGACTGGAAAAAAGTTGCGCAAGTCTTATTCTGGTGTCTTCGCCTCCGCTAACTTTTTCCTGCCAGATGTGATCGGCAACTCCCATCTTGCCGGCCTCCGCATAATCGGTTTGAAAATATGTATTGTCTGAGCCAAACTGTTCAAAATAAAACGGAGTGCATTTTCCGGAAACAGTTCCCGTCGTTGGTTCAAGTTGCCCCGATAAAATCTTAAGTAGAGTACTCTTGCCTGCACCGTTCATCCCAACCAGACCGACTTTTTCTCCTTCATACAGGTAGAATCTGTCTATGTCAATGACTGTCTGCTCTCCATAAGATTGAACTATATTTTCCGCTTTTATCAATAAGTTTTTTCCCATATACAAGCCCCCTTTATTAGCACAAAAGCCTATCTTGCGTACGCAAAATAGACTCACACAAAAGGACCCATATAATAACAGGCTTCGAATGCATGATAATCCAATTTAAGCGTACACATAATATCACTGTAAAAACAGCTTCCTAATCAACATGTTCACCTAAATTAAATTATCTAATAATCATTCGTTCACCTTAGCGATAATTCGCCCTTTCTTTTACTGTGTTTAATAGTAGCACAGCATTTCTTTCAAAGTCAACTGCTCCGTGTCATCCAAAGCTAGTTGTCGATTATCTCTCCATTTCGAGAGATTGTTACAACCTGCCACGGCAGAAACTTTCCGCTGTTCTTTATTGCATTCTCCGCTGCTCTCTGCAAGCCTCCGCAGCATGGAACTTCCATTCTTACTATTGTTACACTTGCGATATCGTTGTTTGTAATAATCTCCGTCAACTTTTCCGTATAGTCGCCTTCGTCAAGCTTTGGACATCCGATCATAGTAACCTTGCCCTTCATAAAATCCTCATGCATATTTGCGTATGCGTATGCGCTGCAGTCGGCCGCTATCAGAAGCTTTGCTCCATTATAAAAAGGCGCCTGTGTCGGCAACAGCTTTATCTGGCAAGGCCACTGCATAAGTCTTGATGGATGTATGCTCATCTTTGATTCCGCATCCTGACTCGACTCATTATTATCCAAATTGTTGCTCTGAAGCGCCATAAATCTTGATCCCGGGCATCCATGTCCTGCTGCGTGTTGTTCCATTTCTTTCACCATCCTATTCTTTTCTTGAGCTGCCTTCACTGCTGCTTCGTCATATGCGGGTGCTTCCCTCTCTTCGAAAGAAAT
>JAILLZ010000075.1 GCA_024692885.1 Lachnospiraceae bacterium
TATAGCATTAACAGGTGAAATCGTAGAAAACGTAGATAAGTCAGAGAAGGCAAGCAATGTCATCTCCGATGTCATTACAAATCTTTCTTCAATATCGGAAGAAAATGCAGCAAGCTCTGAGGAGACAAGAGTTTCCATGCAGGATCTTTCAGAGACCATGGAACTCCTTTCTGAGAAGGCTAACGGCCTTAACGACATAGCGAAAGAGCTCGACAGAGAGATGGCTTTCTTCAGATAATGAGCCGGTAAAAGTTGCCATTTAAATTATGATTGCTATAATAGAGCTAATTTTTAAAAATGGGAGTCAGAAATGAAATACGAATTAGCAATATTTGATATGGATGGCACTATTCTTGATACGATAGACGATTTGGCGGATGCGACGAATCACGTTTTGGAGCAGTACGGAATGCCACTTCACACAGTGGATGAAGTAAAGGGATTTGTCGGAAACGGAATACATAAGCTTATTGAGAGAGCGGTGGCTCCGGGGGCAGATGAAGAGACAGTGGAAAAAGTCTTTGATTCGTTCAACGAGTATTACAAGGGACATTGCGCCATAAAGACAAAACCGTATGATGGCATAAATGAGACAATAGAGAAGTTAAAAGCAGCCGGAGTGATTACGGCGGTTGTCTCCAATAAGGCAGACTATGGTGTGCAGAGTCTCTGCGAGGAGTATTTCAAGGGTTTGTTTGATTATGCTGTGGGAGATAAAAATGGACAACGCAGAAAGCCATATCCCGACAGTGTGTTTGAAGTACTTGAAAAGTTTTCCATAGAAAAGAAAGATGCGGTTTACATAGGAGATTCCGAAGTGGATTATAAAACCGCGATAAATGCAGGTCTTGACTCTATTATGGTCACCTGGGGCTTCAGGGAGGAGAAAATGCTACGCGAATTGGGTGCGAAAACATTTGCTCACAATCCTGAAGACGTGGGTAAGATAATTCTTGAATAAAGATAATACGGAATTATCTGTTCATTGGTTTTACAGGCAATTTAAGCTCCATGATGAAGTTGCCGTCTTTAGTTTTAGTTGAACTTTTTCCGCCTTGGCGGTACATGAGCGCAGAGATGCTTTCGAGTCCAATCTTTGCGCTCTCATTTTTTCTCGGGCTCTTTCTGATTTTATTAGTAAAATCTATAAGGCAGTAATTGCCCTCTCTGATAATCTCAATGAGGATTGGCATGGCCTCGTCGGCATATTTATCAATGTTGGAGAAAATATTGTTGAAGACTCTCACCATGTCATCGATATTGATGTGTACCAAAAAAGATTCCTCAGGCTCGATGATATGAACTTTGAAACCATTGCTTTCAAGCGGGATGGTGTGCTCAGCGAGAAGCTGCATGAATACTTCCATTCCGTCGAATTCTTCGAGGTTTTCCGGATCCTTTTCGGGATTTGGATTGAAGGCAAGAAAGTATTCAAACAAGCGGTCAGACATTATCTTGATTTCCCTACATGTGTTAAGGGCTGTATCAAGATAGTGATTCTTCTCTTCATCAGACTGGTAACGTCCCTCTTTCAAAATTTCAAGATAGCCCATCTGCGTGGTAAGAGGAGTTCTTAAGTCGTGCGATAAAGCTGTAACAAGGCTTGCATTTGCCATGAGGGCATTTTTCTCATTTTCAATCTGCTGAATCAGCGAGTTGCTCATGGCGTTGACACTGTCAGCGAGCTGGGTCAGCTCATCGTCACCCTTGACAGGAATGTTGTAATCAAGATTCCCCCCTTCAAGAATATGAATACCGTTGGTAATTTCCTGAATATAACGTATTTTGGTCCTTATAATAATCAAAAGAACACATATAGCTATGGCAGAAGAGATTATCGTTGCGAGCATTTTGAGCTGACGCAACAGTCCGAAAGAGTAATCTCCAAAAATGTAAATATTGACAATATCATCAGAAAATGAAATCGAATACGAGGAAAGATCCATGTTGTATGATCCGAAGTACGAAAGATTACGAATCTCGTCCTCGGTAAAATCGGAATCAAGAGGATCCTCTTCATAGTCTTTTAAAAGCTCATAGGTTGTTGAATCATATATTATGTTTCCGTCTTTTTCTATGTAGAAATACACGTGAAGATGGGACTTGGACCAGGTTTCGAGACTGTCCAAATCGGTCGTGCTTAGATTGTTCTCTGACACATAATTCTGAAATTCTCTGGCGGATTTTATCTGCCTGCTGTCAGTCCATTTACCCTGAACATATGAGGACATGGTTATCTTTTCCGCTACTGCACCAAGCAGCAGGGATATGAGACTGCCGACGATGATGG
>JAILLZ010000087.1 GCA_024692885.1 Lachnospiraceae bacterium
TAATACAAGTGCTGTAGCTATGATGAAGTTGAACATGATGTAAACTTCTGAAAGCACATCATTCTCCAAAGCATAATCGATTACTTTCCAATCGGTTCCGTTTACGGTGTATCCGACTCCGTAATACTTTTTACCGTTCGCAGAAAACTCCTGAATCTCACCGTCTTCAGAATTGAGCAGAGCAGAGATTGCTATATAAAAAGCATCGTCAGACTCCTCGGCTGTTTTTCCACATAACTCGGTATTCTGGCAGCTTAAAAGCATTCCGCTTGCTGTAATCATTATGGCATGTCCGTTTTCAAAAATATTTACCGTGTTCAGGTATTCCTGACAGGCAGACATCATGAGGTCAGATGCCAAAACACCGTCACGTCCGTCTTTCAGATGAATGTGGCGGACAACCGTAGCACAAAGGTTTCCGGTGTCGCTGTCAAAATATGGCTGGTCATAGAAATAGTAGTAGGTGTTGTCATAACCTATTCCCTGTTTGTACCAGCCGCTTTCCCTAACGTCTTTTCCCGGGTCCCAGCCTGTAGGATCAAGGTATGTGCCATCGGACAATGCAAGATAAACTCCCGTAGGAATCATGTCGTATCTTCCAACTGCCTGTGACATGAAAGTCTTTATTTCTTCGTCATCCTCGAATGGCTGAATCTCCAATGAATCAGAGATAGCATTCAAATAGTAGAACGAAGAATTGAGCTGTTTGTTTACCTCTCCGGAATCAGCGGATACATGCTGTTCAAGTGAGGTATAGAGAAGGTTCTTTATAAGAGGTAACGAGAATAGTGCTACAACTCCTATAATAACAGCTATTCCGATTGCTATAACCGGAAGAAAACGTATCATCAGCTTTGCGCTGAGTTTCTTTGCTTTTGTTTTGTTTATTTGAGTTTGATCTTCGGTATTCATGTACTCTCCTTTCTGGCTTTATCATAATTTGGTACTATTGTATCACGTTTTTGGAAAAAAGCGATACTAAAGTAACAAAAAAAAGCATAGCTTCTAAAGAGTTTTGTTGTAAGAACTTTCTATGAATGTTATCATTAGACATAGGGGTTTTTAAAAATACAACAGGAGGTACCTATATGAAAAGTAAGGCAAAACGAAACGTCATCGTTGGTCAGTCGGGTGGCCCTACGGCTGCGATCAACTCGTCACTTGCAGGTGTTTACAGAACCGCAAAGGACAGAGGCTACAAGAAGATTTACGGTATGCTTCACGGAATTCAGGGCTTGATGGAAGGCAAATACATTGACCTTTCGGAGCACATTCAGAGTGGTCTTGACGAAGAACTCTTAAAGAGAACACCGGCTGCTTATCTTGGCAGCTGCCGTTACAAACTTCCGGGAATTCACGAGGATCCGGCTCTTTACGAGAAGATGTTCAAGATGCTCGATGATCTTGAGATTGACTGCTTTATCTACATCGGTGGAAATGATTCAATGGATACTATTCAGAAACTTTCTGATTACGCCATTGTTACAGGTTCAACCATAAAGTTTGTAGGATGTCCGAAGACTATCGACAACGACCTGGCTTTGACAGACCACACACCGGGATACGGTTCAGCGGCAAAATACATAGGAACCTCTGTAAAGGAGGTTATCCGTGACGGATGGAGCCTCGAAACCGAAAAAGGTCAGGTAATTATTATTGAGATAATGGGAAGAAATGCAGGATGGCTCACAGGTGCTGCCGCACTCGCCAAAGGTGAGGACTGTGAGGGACCGGATGCAATCTATCTTCCTGAGATACCTTTCGATGTGGATCTCTTTGTTAAGAAGTGCAAAGACCTCCTCAAGAAAAAGGGAAATATAGTTATCGCCGTTTCAGAAGGTATTCGTACCAAGGACGGCAAATATGTAAACGAGCTTGGACACACTGCTAAATACGTGGACGCTTTCGGACACAAGCAGTTAACCGGAACAGCTGCTTATCTTTGCGAAGTTGTCGGAAAAGAGTGCGGATGCAAGACCCGTGCAATCGAGCTTTCAACACTCCAGAGAGCAGCAAGCCACTGCGCATCCAGAGTTGATATCCTTGAAGCCTACGAGATGGGCGGTGCAGCCATGAAGGCAGCAGACGAGGGAGACTCAGGAAAGATGGTTATCATCCAGCGAGTATCCGATGACCCATATCAGGCAAATGCCGAGGTCAGAGATGTTCACAAGATTGCAAACGACGAGAGAGTCGTTCCGAAGGAGTGGATTACCAAGGACGGAACTTATGTTACAGACGAATTCATCACCTACGTTAGACCTCTCATCCAGGGCGACGTTGCACCTATCATGGTGGATGGTATTCCAAGACATCTTTACAAACCGGGATTCCATGGACTGTAAAATTAACTTTAGTGGTTTTATTAGAGTTTTATAAGTATTATAATAACCCCGTCTCCATAAATTGAAGGCGGGGTTGGTTTTTGCTCTTAACGACAATTCTTTTAAAAATGATAATTACGACAATTTAATGGCAGTATCCGTTTTTCATAGACTAATAATTACGTGTCATTTTCATTATATTTGCTTCTTGACATGTAAATAAAATAGTATCTTTTTATAATTACGTGTCAAATGCATAAAAAGGTGAAAAAACACGTAAAAATAGTATGAAAACAAGGGTTAATTACGTGTCAAATGTAAAAAGTAACAAAAATGACACGTAAATGCCATATGAAATGGGCCTGAATTTACGTGTCAAAATGGGATTTTGTTCTTTATGACACGTAATTAAAAAAAAAACCAAGAATTGATTACGTGTTAAAACGGGGAATTCTATAGTATGACACGTAATTGAAATGTGTTAATTAGCTTAGAAACAATTCGAACAGCAAATGAGAGTAAGGCAGATCAGATTCATAAACAATGAAATAGTCAAAATGGA
The DNA here is from genome assembly GCA_024692885.1 of Lachnospiraceae bacterium. Lineage (GTDB taxonomy): Bacteria > Bacillota > Clostridia > Lachnospirales > Lachnospiraceae > JAILHT01. Next base: position 2,887 of record JAILLZ010000087.1, read on the forward strand.
AAAGTAATAAAATATAAGGAGATGGAGGTTTTTACATGAAAATTAAGGAGAACGTGAAGATTGATATTGCTTCCCCAAGCAGTATGGGGGTGCGCATCACACCGAAGGATAGACAGCCTGTGAATATCAGCCATGAGTACACCATGCAGGCTACCAGTGCCGAGACGAACGTGCTGAATGTCGGAGCAGGACTTGGACTTAAGACAAAGGTGTTTACAGCTTTTGTAAAAGACAATCCGATAGCAGCTTTTATTCAGGCGGAGCTCAGAGCGAGAAATATCGCTTACGAGGGACCTGAAGTGGATGCAGGTGGCCCATGGGGATACAGACATCAGTTTAATATTGCGGACAGCGGTTTCGGTGTGAGAGGAGCAAAGGTTACAAACGACAGAGCGGGAGAAGTTGGAAGAACTCTTAACGTTAAAGATTTTGACTTAAAAAGAATCTTTGAGGAAGATGGAGTGGGAATCCTTCATCTTTCAGGACTTATCGCTGCGTTGTCTGAGGATTCATGCAAGTTTTGCGTAGAGCTTGCTAAGGCTGCGAAAAAGAGCGGAACAGTCATCTCCTTCGATCTGAACTACAGAGCTACATTCTGGAAGGGCAGAGAGGATGAGCTTTCAAAAGCATTCAAAGAGATAGCATCACTTGCGGACATTCTCATAGGAAACGAGGAAGATTTCCAGTTGGCGCTCGGCATTGAAGGCCCTGAGGCTGGTGGAAAAGATACCGGAAAAGTAGACAGCTTTAAGGAAATGATTGAAAGGGTGAAAAAGACTTATCCGAATGCAAAAGTCTTTGCCACAACATTAAGACAGGTGGTAAATGCAAACGAGAACCTTTGGGGAGCAATAGTTCATGCTGAGGGCGAGTGGTTCGTGGAGGAACCTAGACTCATTCCTGTACTTGACAGAATCGGTGGAGGAGACGGATTTGCAGGTGGTCTTCTTTATGCTATTTCAAAAGGATATGACAAATCGGAGTGGATAAAGTACGGCTGGGCTTCAGGAGCCATGGCGGTGACTTTGCTCAACGACTATGTTACGGTAAACGATGAAGATGTTCTGATGAACATTTATAAAGGTAATGCCCGGATAGCTAGGTAAATAAGAATCATATGAAATTCGGAATTGCAAGATGAACCGAATTCATATGAAATATAGAATTGTTTGATAAATATACATAGCAAATGGTATAAACACGATTTAAGAGATTAAAAAGGAAAAGGGAAAAATGGGAAAAAGTGATATTGCCATGATTGGAATGGCGGTAATGGGAGAAAACCTTGCGCTCAATATGGAGGAAAAGGGCTTCACAGTGAGCGTTTATGACGTGAGAGATGGAATCGTAGATGCTTTTATGGCAAAAAAAGGTGCCGGAAAGAAATTCTACGGGGCAAAGGACATAAAGGACTTGGTGGACAGCCTCGAGAAACCAAGAAAAGTCATGATGATGATAAAAGCAGGAGAGCCTGTGGATGAGGTTATTGACAAGCTTCTTCCTGTTTTGGAGGATGGAGATATCATCATCGACGGAGGAAACTCACATTTTCCAGATACAGAAAGAAGAACGAAAAAGGTTGAGGCAGCGGGAAAACTCTATATCGGAACAGGAGTTTCAGGTGGAGAGGAAGGTGCAAGAAAAGGCCCAAGCCTCATGCCGGGTGGAAGCAAGGCTGCATGGGAAACAGTAAAGCCAATTCTCACAGCTATCTCGTCAAAGGTGAATGAGAACGGAAAAGAGGAGCCTTGCTGTGCCTGGGTAGGCGAAGGCGGCGCAGGCCATTTTGTAAAGATGGTTCACAACGGAATCGAATACGGCGATATGGAGCTTATCTGCGAAGCTTACAATATCATGAAAACCGGACTCGGAATGAACGATGATGAGATAGGTGATGTTTTCGGTGAGTGGAACAAGGGAAAACTTGACAGCTATCTTATACAGATTACTTCAGAGATTCTTCATAAAAGAGACGAAGACGGAAGTTTTCTTGTAGAAAATATTTTGGACACCGCAGGTCAGAAGGGTACGGGAAAATGGACCGGAATCGCAGCTCTTGACGAGGGCGTACCTCTTACGTTAATATCAGAGGCGGTTTTCGCCAGATGCTTAAGTGCAGTAAAGGAAGAGAGAGTAGAGGCATCAAAGATACTCAACGGACCAGGAGAGTCGCTTTCTGACGATGAGAAGAAAAACCTCATCGACGACATCAGAGATGCCCTCTATGTTTCAAAAATCATTTCCTACGCTCAGGGTTACAGCCTTATGAGGCAGGCAACCAAGACCTATGGCTGGAAGCTTGCTTACGGAGATATCGCTCTCATGTGGAGAGGCGGTTGCATCATAAGAAGCGTATTCTTGGGACAGATAAAGAAAGCATTTGAGAGAAATCCGGATATCACAAACCTCATGTTGGACGATTATTTCAAAAATGAAATCGAATCAGCAATGGGTGGTTTGAGAAGAATTGTATCAAAGATGGCTCTTTGCGGAATTCCGGTTCCTGCTATGAGCTCAGCTCTTTTCTATTATGACGGATACAGAAGCGAGAGACTTCCTGCAAACCTCTTGCAGGCTCAGAGAGATTACTTCGGAGCACATACCTATGAGAGATGTGACCGAAACAGAGGAGAATTTTTCCATACAGAGTGGAGTGCTGATTAATGATTACTATTTTATGGATGATACTTGCCGTTCTTATAGCTTTGGGAATCCAGTTCCTTGTCACATTTGTATTTATGGGCTGGAGCGTGTTTACATCTTCCCTTGACGTATTGTCAGGGAAAACACAGATGACCCTGAATGAGTTTATAGAGCGTGTTATTTCCGGAATGTTCGATGGTACGGACAATCTGATGAAGATTAATATTGTTTATGCGATTGTCAGCATAATCGTAATGATCTTTTGGTACAGATATCTGGTTTCAAAAAATAATGATGTCAGACCGGAAAAGAAAAATGTGAGACTTGCAATGTTTATTCCGGCTCTTGTGGCTTTGACAATATCAGCCCAGAGAATCACGGGTTACATAACACTTGTG
>JAILLZ010000110.1 GCA_024692885.1 Lachnospiraceae bacterium
CATGACGGGGAGAATGTATCTTCTGTTTATGATAGTTATTATTTGAGAAGTTTGGGAAACTCTAAATTAACTAGTCTTAATGGGCAGGTTATGTTTTATTGTAAAAACAAATTAGTTGGAATCTCAAGTTTTTATCATTCAGGGAGACTCCCAAAGAGTATTCAAATATTGCCACCATATAGCAAAGGATGGGTTGGTAATAGTTATGAATATAAAAGAGTTAACTATGACAGAATAGAAGTTGTGCCCATTATCACAAACTATAAAACTGAGTGAGGATGCTACAAGAAATAATCACGAAGGCTCATCCGTCGCTTGTACAGCACGCGCGCCCATCACATTGTAGATTGTGGCAGACAGCAGGACGATACATGCTCCGATGATTCCGAAAAGTCCTATTGTTTCTCCGTAGAACACGGCAACAATAATTGGGCTTAAAACAGGCTCAAGCATGGAGAGCAAAGCTGCGCCAACAGGCGGAACAGTACGCAGACCAAGACCTAAGAAAATGTAGGCAAGACCAATTTGAGCTACACCAAGAAGCACTACGGAAACAAGGTTTACTGAAGAAAAATCACTTTCCTGAGCTATAAAAGGCAACGAGATTACAAAGTTCAACAAGAAAGAAAACAGGGCTGATGATTCAAAGTCAGAACCCGGAATCTTCTTTATGAGGAAGACGATAGCATAGAGAACACCTGAGAGGATGGCGAGAAGATTTCCTGCCATACCGCCTCTTGAAAGGCTCTCATAGAAAAAGAATAAAATACCCACAAAGGCAGCAGCACAAGTAAGTACCTCTGCCTTTTTTGGTTTCTTTTTCCAGAAAATCCAAAGCATAAGGACAATGTAGATTGGCATGGTGAACTGCAGGATGATTACGTTTGCAGCAGCGGTGAGCTTGTTTGCCACTACAAATGTGGTGGACATTCCGGTATTAACCAGGGCGCCGAAAACCACCTGCTTGTTAAAAACAATCTTGTGCTTTATTGCTTTTAGAAAACAAAGCATAACGAAAAACGCGAAGATGCTTCGCCCACCGTTTATCGATACACCGGACCAGGTGTTAATCTTTATAAGAAGACCGCCAATGGAAAAGCATATGGCGGATAAAAGTATGTATATGTATCCTTTTGTTTTTTCAGACATAAAATTGCTCTAACCTCCGATAACAAGGGCAATTTTACAATACATATGAGACGTTGGGAACTCTTGATTTTGATATATTTTAAGGCTATACTAGGAATGTTCGTAAAATATGCACGAAAAGGAGACATAAAATGTCAAAAGTAGATGTAGTAATAGGTTGTTTTTATGGTGATGAAGGTAAAGGTAAAGTAATTGATTACCTTGCAACAAAAGCTGATGTGGCTATAAGAGCTACAGGTGGGGACAATGCGGGGCACACCATAAAGGTAGATGGGGTAAAATATGCAATGCATCTCATTCCGTCGGGACTTTTGTCCGGACACACAGTGGGCATCATCGGAAACGGTGTTGTTATGAATCCTGAAGTGCTTCTCACAGAGATAGATAACTTAAAAGAACACGGATATGACGTGGACAAATATTTAAAGATATCAGATAAGACACAGGTTATCCTTCCATATCACAGACTTTTGGATGTTGCTTTGGAAAAGGCAAGAAAGTCAAAAATCGGTACCACAGGAAAGGGAATTGGACCTGCTTACTGCGATAAATACGAGAGATGCGGACTCAGAGTCGAAGATCTCTACGCAGATGATTTCAAGGAGAAACTTGAGGAGCTTGTTGCTTCAAGACTTGCGCTTCTTAAGTTCTACGATCCTGAAACAGATTATGATTCAATCCTTAAATTTGAGGATGTTTACAAGACATATTCAGAATATGCAGAGAAATTAAAAGTTTATGTATGCGACGCTGTCACATATGTTCACAAGGCTATAGAGGAAGGAAAGAAGGTGCTTGTTGAAGGTGCACAGGCAACTCTTCTTGATATCGATTTCGGTTCATATCCTTTCGTAACTTCTTCAAATCCTACAATTGGCGGTATCATCACCGGAACAGGACTCAGCGCCGGAGATATCGGAAACGTATACGGAATCATCAAAGCATACTCAAGCCGTGTTGGTGAGGGCCCATATGTAACAGAGCTTTTCGATGAGACCGGAGACAGAATCAGAGAACTCGGACACGAGTACGGAACCACTACAGGAAGACCTCGTCGTTGCGGATGGCTCGACCTTGTGGCTTTGAAATATGCAAAGAGAGTTAACGGACTCACATCACTTTGCGTAAATCATCTTGATACTATCGGCAAATTTGACAAGATAAAAGTCTGCACAGCTTATGAGGTTGACGGAAAGGTGACAGAAGATTTCTCTACAAACATGAAGTTCCTTTCAAACGCAAAGCCGGTATACAAAGAGCTTGACGGAGATTTCGGAGATATCGAAGGAATCAATGATTTTGATAAGCTTCCTGAAAAGGCTCAGAACTATATCAGATTTATCGAAGATTACATCGGTATTCCTGTAAAGTTCATCGGAACAGGTGCTGACAGAGAGGCTATGATAGTAAGAGAAGTATAAAAAGCGGAGGAAGATATGGGAGTAGTTTCGCTGCAAAAAGGAGAATTCCTTCACAAAGCCGGAACAGAAAAAGTCAGCTCTATTGAGGTGATTTTAAAGGGAAAACTTTCACTTTCGGATAAAAATACAAAGCTTGTTCTCGGCGTGGGAAGTATAATCGGAACTGCTGAGAAACCTGGGGAAGATTATAAATACAATTATGAGGCGTTGGAGGATTGCAACGTTTTTTCCTATGCGTACAATTGCGAAGATGACATCCCAAATGTAATCCGTTCAAACCCAAAGATTGCTCCTATATTGGCTTCTCAGGCAGTGAACCTAACACTTCAGTTTTTCAACGAATACGAAAGACTGTACGGTGTAGTCCTTAATGAATACAAAAAGGTACAGAGCGATTATGCGGAATACAATACCCTTTGCATCAAGGCAGGAGAGACACCGAAGCAGTTTGATGATTTCACACGCATCCCGGCTCCCAAAAAGGAAAACGAGAGATATGCATGGCAGTATGCTTTCGTTAAGGGAGTAAAGGAGAACGAGGAAAATTTAAAGAAAAACCTTTACGGTTTAGGCACGGATATCGCATCGGGTGTTGTAATGATGTCATTAAACCATCAGCTGGAGTTTGTGGAGCTTCTTGGAAACCTTGATGATTACAGAAAAGATTTCAAGAAGACAACCGCGAACTTTACCGCTACGATGAATCTCATCAATTCAAAGATAAACGGTACTGCGACAGAAGGCGGAGAGGGTGTTGTAATAACAAATGCCCTCACTACGATTCTTTCATACGCCGGAGTGTCGCCTGAGATTACCTCAAAGTTTGAGGAGCAGATAGAAGAATTCAAGAAGTCATCCAACAGATACGATTCATCCGATACGGCGAGAGCATTGAGAAGAGATATCGGAAACACATTCTATGAAGTGTTTACACCTGCTTTCAAGAAGGCGGCGGAGTCGGATGACTATCCTATAGAAGTTAAGATGTTTTTCATGTTCGGCTTTGTAGACGAAGAACTTGCCGGAGAGAAAAACACAGCTATTCTTTACAATATGGCGAAGGCCTATGTGCCGGATCCGGACGGAAATGTTCTCACCATGTTTGAGTGGCTGAAGAAGGTTTACGAGATGGAAGTGGATCCGTCAAAGAACGAATTCGATCAGGATTGGCCGACATACTTAAGAGAGCAGAAAACTGCGGGTGATATCTCGCAGAAGCAGGCCGAGGAGCTTTTGAACGATCCTGTTGCCAGATTGGAATTTGAGATTAAGAACCTGTTTTCTTTGGGAAACAGAGTGACTTTCGGAAGAATATCTTCGTTTGTTCCGATTTTTGACGAGGAGAACGTTATAAGACCGCTCGATATGGCATATGTCACCACTCAGAAGGTCAACGGATATTTTGAAAACATAAGAAACATCGATTTTGGCGTATTCTGCAGACAGTCGGTTTATTCAAATGCAAACATTGGTATACCACAGCTTTATTATGCAAAGGATGTAACTCCTTACATGATACTTCTTCCGAATGTCGGAAGCCGCGCAAGTCTGTGGCAGGAGATAGAAGGAAAGAAGAGAGATACAAAGGCGAGAATGCTCGTATCCATTTTCAATGTGGAGAACACGGACGATGTAATGTTAAGGCTTTTTGCCGAGTTCAGATGGGAAATGTGCAAGACGGAGCAGGGCGTACACTGGAACGATGTTCGCGACCCATCCCTCACATCTCTGTACTGTGATTATCTGCAGTTCTTTAAAAAGAACTCAAATCTTTCAACAGAAAACAAGGAGAAGGTCAAGACAGACTTAAAGAAGTTCAGTAACAACTTCAAGAATATGTTTATATCGGATTACATGATGTATATAAAATTCGAGTCTAACAATTCTCCTAGATTGAATAGGGTAGCAAGAGAAATTCTCTTCAATTTCTGCCCTTTCAAGCGTGAAATCAGAGAAAAGATGATGGATAATCCGCAGTATACCGAGCTTATGGCGCGATACAGCAAGCAGTCAATGGGACAGCTCAAGCCGCTGATGAATCTTTTGACAAAGATTGAAAAAGAGGGAATAACTCCACCGAAGGAGCTCACTGATCAGATAGATTATCTTGAAAGGTAGTAAACAAAATGACAAGCCTGGGAGAACAGGCTTGCCATTTTTTTATTTATTAGGTTTGAGAGAAATGAAAAATAGTTAAATATTTTTCATTTCTCTCAAACCTAATAAATAAAAAAATGGCAAGCCTGTTCTCCCAGGCTTGTCATTTTGTTTACTACCTTTCAAGA
>JAILLZ010000126.1 GCA_024692885.1 Lachnospiraceae bacterium
CTGTGCAGCCAGCATCTTGCCGAGCTGATAGGTGAGGGCAATGGCGCGGCGATCAGAGTCAGCCAACTGGATGGGGTAGCTCTTGGTGCCGTCACGGTATAGGAGGGCAGCCTTGGCCTTGCTGTCATTGGCAAAGAGGTCGAAGAAGATGATAGCCGAGTCGCCTCGGTAAGTGACAGTCTCGTGGCATACGCCTTGGTTCTTGAAGTGGTAGTTGGCCCCTTCGAGAGAGGTAGGGACGACCGCCGTGCACATAGTGCTCTGGTCGCTCGCCGTGAGCCGCAGCTGTGTATGGTCAATGTAACTGCCGCCGCGATATTCGCTGATCAGATTGACCACACCATATTCGTCCGTGGTGGCGTGGACGTAGCATCTGCCCAGGTTGCTCTGGGCATCGGTACCCTTGACATAATATCGGCCCAACTCGTCATATTCGCCTTTCTCGTACACGAACTTGCCCTGCTCGATCATTTCGTTGATGAGGGGAGTGATGGCCAACAGCATCGTGTCGGCAGTGGCCAACGAGTCTTCCTGCTGGCCCAGCATTGCGCGGTAGTTGAGCAGATGTCCGGCTTTGCGCCACTTGATTGCTGTACGACACTCACTCTCGATTGAATCGAGCAACATACGCGCCTGATTCCACTCCTTGGCTTGATAGGCCTGTTCGGCACGGGTGTAGAGCGATTCAGCCAAACGTTCTTCGCTGCTGCTGCAGGCTGAAAGCAGAACGGCAGCGGTAAGGGAAAGAAGAAATTTATTCATTATTGTTTGATAAATGACTTTTTTTGAAAGTTGAAAATTGAAAATTCAAAATTGAAAGTTGAAAATTGAAAATTCAAAATTCAAAATTGAAAACTCTTTCAACTGACAATTGTCCAATAGAACAATGACTAAATAAATAGTAAATGGTAAATCGTCAAATTGTCAATCAGTTGACTCTCTCCACTTGCTTTACGCCCTTGATGATGCTGATCTTCTTGATGAGGGAGTTGAGCGAAGAGAGGTCCTGGACAACGACGGTGAGATGACCGCGGAAGAGTCCACCCTCGGCATCTATGTTGATGGCGCGGAGCAGAGTATCTTTCTCCTTGTTGATGACCGACGATATGTTGCTCACTATACCAATGTCATCTTGTCCAATGACGCGCAGCGTGATGCTGTACTGACTGCCGCTCTTGCCGCTCCACTTGGCACGGACGATGCGGTAGGGGTACTGCTCGGCCAGATTGCGTATGTTGGGGCAGTCTGCACGATGGATGCGGATGCCGCCGCTGATGCTCACGAAGCCGACTACCTCGTCGCCGTAGATGGGGTGGCAGCAACCAGCCAGACTGTAGTCCAGACCGCGCAGGTCCTTGTCAATGACCAGGACGTCGCCATTGTTCGACGAACCTTTGTCCCGTGCAGTCGCCGCATTGGCTATGCGCAGGTCGAACTGCTCGGCACTGTGCGCCTCCGGTTCGCCCTGTATGACGGGCGTCTGCATCGCCTCGTACGACTTGAGCACATCGTCCACATCTATCTCCTGGATGGCCAGGGCGTGGAAGAACTGCGTCTGGGTCTTGAAGCCCATGCGGATGATGACCTTGGAGAGTACGCCCTCCTCCATCTCTATCTTGCGGTTCTTGAATCGGCGCTGCAGCAGTTCCTTGCCCGCTTCGGCCTCGCGGTTCTCTATTTCCTTCAGGCCCTGCCGGATGCGCATCTTGGCCTTGGTGGTCACGACTATGTTGAGCCAGTCCTGTTTGGGAGACTGCTGCGGCGAGGTGAGAATCTCCACCTGGTCACCGCTGTGCAGCTGATAGTTGATCTTGACGTTCTTGTTGCCTACCTTGGCACCGACGCAGGATAGGCCCAACTTGGAGTGAATCTGGAATGCCAGGTCGAGCACCGTGGCACCCTTGGGCAGCTTGAAGACGTCTCCCTTGGGGGTAAAGACGAAGATCTCCTCCTGGTACAGGCCCAGCGAGAGGTCCTTCATCATCTCGTCCGGCGATGCATTGTGCTCCAATATCTCGCGGATAGAGGCCATGACCTGATCCACTGCACCCTGGCTCTTGATGCCCTTGTACAACCAGTGGGCTGCCAGACCGCGCTCTGCAATCTCGTCCATGCGCTTGGTACGTATCTGGACCTCGACCCACTTGCGGTCCGGACCTGCCACAGTGATGTGGAGTGACTCGTAACCGTTGGACTTGGGGATGGAGAGCCAGTCCTTGAGGCGCTTGGGGTTGGGCTGATACATATCGGTCACGATGCTGTATGCCTGCCAGCAGTCGGCCTTCTCGCGTCTCTGGTCGGGTTCGTCGATGATGATGCGTATGGCAAAGAGGTCAAAGATGCGGTCCAGGGTTGTCTGCTGCACCTGGAGCTTGTGCTGTATGCTGCTGATGCTCTTGGTGCGTCCCTTGATGTAGAAGTTGAGGTGCGTGGTCTCGCGCAACCGTTTCTCGAGCGGAGCAATGAAGGCCGACATGTAGGCATCGCGGGCAGCCTTGGTCAGCTGCAGCTGGTGGGCAATGCTGTCGAACGTCGGACGGTCCTCGTACTTGAGCGCCATGTCCTCCAGTTCGCGCTTGATGGAATACAGACCCAGACGGTGCGACATTGGGGTATAGAGCAGACGGCAGGTCTCGGTCACGCGGAGGCGGTACTGGACATCGGCATTGTGATTGAGCAGGCGCATCAATACATAGCGGTTGGATATCAGGCATATCACCACGCGGATATCCTCGGCCATGGAGAGGAGCAGCTTGCGGAAGTTCTCGTCCTCCATAGCCGATGCACTCTCGGTGTCCGTGCCGCTCTGTTGGTTCGATACCCGGTGGTCGTGCTCATCGTACATACGCATGACGCGCGTCATGCACTCAATGAGGTGGGCAGCATCGTTGCCGAAGACCTGGCGCAGTTCGGCTGCAGGTACAACATCGTGGGTGGAGAGAGGGTAGAGCAGAGCTGTGACCATAGTGGCCTGGCGCAATCCAGCGTCCTGATATACGGACCGGCATGACTGCAGGGCGAGCAGCAACTGACTCACGCCATGCTCGTCACGGTCATAGGCATGGGCACGGATGCCGAGATGCAGGTAGTGGCGCAGTTGCTTCCACTCGTCTGCATCAAATAGAGGACGGGCCTCGCAGTTCAGATATTGAACTACGTCGGCCAAATTTCTTCTTTCTTCTTCTGAAAATGCCTTCTTGTAACCAGTCATGTTCGTCCTATTTTGCCCTTAAACAGCGCTTATTTTGC
>JAILLZ010000136.1 GCA_024692885.1 Lachnospiraceae bacterium
TAGTCATGAACGAGGTCGCAAGACGGCAGGGAATGAAGTGAATGCATATATTGTTCATTCTGTAAGATAACCTTCTTTCCTTGTCCGTTTCCGGACGTTTTTCACAAAACGAAAAACAAATAAAACAAAAAAATGGATGCAAAAAACCGGTGACTAAAACTCCGGGTCGTTTTTGCGTGCTTTAAAAGGGAAAGGAGGAGACCTCAGTTGTCAGAAGAATACAGAGCTGAAAACCTTCACGAGGATATCGAGAAGGAACATGAGACAGCCGAAGAAAACAAGACCAGAGGCTTTGAGGCTAAAGAACCTGAAACAAAAGAAAATATAGATATAAAAGAGTTGGAGAGAAATCTGGAAAACGAGAGTGGTCAGGATGATGAAGAGGAGGAAGAACTCATCGAGAAACCTGATTACGAGAAAGAAATCATCAATATTATCAGAAGCACCATCTCTCCGAGAATAATAAGAAAAGAACTCGACAATTACCATGAAAACGATATTGCCGAGATACTTCCGAAACTTACCACCACAGAGAGAGCAAAGCTTTACCGCATACTTGATGCTGAGATGCTTTCCGAGATACTCGAGTACACCGAGGAAGAAGAAGCCAGCGGATATCTCAAGGAGATGGACCTGAAGAAAGCTGCAGAGATTCTTTCCGAGATGGAGCCGGATACCGCGGTGGATATCCTTAGAGAGATAGATAAGAGCAAGAGACTTTTACTTATCGATTTGTTGGATGAATCGGTAAGAAAAGATATCGCACTCATCGCTTCATTTGATGAAGACGAGATAGGAAGCAGGATGACCACGAACTGCATTATCATTCGTGAGAATCTGACCATAAAGCAGGCCATGAGTGAGCTCGTTGCCCAGGCTTCCGAAAACGATAACATTTCCACATTGTTTGTAGTGGATGAAAACGGAGATTATTACGGAGCCATAGATTTAAAAGAGCTCATCATCGCAAGACAGAATACAAGTCTTGATACGCTTATCGTTACTTCTTATCCGTATGTTTACGGACATGAAGAGATTAGCGATTGTATTGAAAAACTGAAAGATTATTCCGAGGATTCAATTCCGGTTTTGGATAATTCAAATCATTTGCTTGGAGTCATCACATCTCAGAGTGTCATCGAGGTTATCGATGATGAGATGGGAGAGGACTACGTACGATTGGCAGGTCTTCTTGCAGAGGAAGATTTGGAGGAACCAATAGGGGAAAGTATGAGAAAACGACTTCCATGGTTGCTTGTACTTTTGTGCCTTGGCATGGTTGTATCCTCCGTAGTAGGTTTGTTTGAGGCAGTTGTTTCACAGCTCACACTAATTATGGCATTCCAGTCGCTCATACTGGACATGTCAGGTAACGTAGGAACACAGTCACTGGCCGTAACCATCAGGGTACTGGTAGACGAAAACTTATCGGCAAAGCAGAAGATGGGGCTGGTTGCAAAAGAAATACGAGTCGGTTTTTGCAACGGATTTTTGCTTGGAATAGCGTCCTTTGTGGTAGTGGGCTTGTATATTGTTCTTACCAAAGGAAAAACATTTGCATTTGCCTATGCCGTTTCGGGCTGCATAGGTGCGGCACTTTTGATAGCGATGGTTATTTCAAGTGCAGTTGGAACATTAATACCGTTGTTCTTCAAAAAGATAGATGTGGATCCTGCGGTTGCATCGGGACCACTCATCACAACAGTGAATGACCTTGTGGCTGTAGTGACATATTACGGCTTGAGCTGGATACTGTTAATAAACACGATGGGGCTTGTCGCTTAGTAAATTAAGATAATAACGCAGGCAATACAAAAGTGCTATTATTAAAAGAACAATATTGTAGCAGATGAACACATGTTGCATTAGATGCAACGGGAGGTTTGAGATGGCAAGAAGAGATAAGGTGAACTATTATCTTGATTTGGCTGAGGTGGTTTCAAAAAGAGGAACCTGTCTCAGAAGACTTTACGGGGCCGTTGTGGTAAAAAACGATGAGGTAATATCCACAGGATACGTTGGAGCTCCGAGAGGAAGAAAGAATTGCAGTGACTTGGGAGTTTGCATAAGAGAAAAAATGCAGATTCCGAGAGGTGAGAGATATGAGCTTTGCAGAAGTGTGCACGCTGAGGCAAATGCAATAATAAGCGCCTCCAGAGACAAACTCATAGGCAGCAGTATCTATCTTGTGGGAATAGATGCGCCTACGGGAGAGTACGTAAAAAACAGCAGCAGCTGTTCAATGTGTAAACGAATGATAATAAATGCCGGTATCGAGAAGGTGTACATCAGAGATACACACGATGAATACCGCGTTGTGGATGTCCAGGACTGGATAGACAATGATGAAAGCCTGGAAGGAGTTTTTGGATACTAAATGTTAACCAAGGAATACTTAGATAAACTTATAGAAGTAAACCCGTTCTCCGTTTTATGTAAAATGGAGATAACGGAATTCGGAGAGGATTATGTCATTGGACGCATGCCATGCGTAAGAGATTATCAAAATCCA
>JAILLZ010000156.1 GCA_024692885.1 Lachnospiraceae bacterium
CAACTTTGTTTTTGTTGCAGCACTTTCAGAGTTACCAATCATGGGTGTTATAGCCTTCGTTCTCGATACATTTATTGCGGGACCGATTGCTAAGAAGAAGGCATTCAAGTTGGTAAATCCGGAGAGAGATAATCCATTTATGATTGTTCTGGCGATTTCTGTTTTTTCGGTTCTTTTTATGTGCCCAATGATGAGCCTTGTAGCAACAATTCTTTTTAAAGGCGGATTCAATTCGGAGATTATAGCCACATGGTTAGAGACGACAGTAAAGAATTTCCCTATGGCATTTTTCTATCAGTTGATGTTTGCCGGCCCGCTTGTAAGAGCCCTTTTCGGAAAAATATTTGCTGAGAAAAACAACTAAAATGTAGCAAATAAAGCAAAAATTATAGATAAAACCAGAGCAGAAATGTAATGCTTCGATTAAAAAACCCGAGTGTTCAAACACTCGGGTTTCCTTTTAAATTAGTTTTTGGTTCGCTAACTCCGTCTACGGACCACAAGGGGCCTTTAGATTTGAATTTTTCCTGCAAGGAAATCGTCAAGATGACCGTCTACTGTGGTCTCTCTACCGTTTATTTTAATCAAGAACGGTTTTTTGTTGTCGACATTTAAAGCCGAACGGTTTGCTGCGAGAAGATAAGCGTATTCTTCAGCCTGATTGTATGCTTCGAAATAAGAGCATCTGTTACCCATGGTCTGATCTGATGTAATCCAATATTCCTCAACCAAAACCAGACTTGGATTGATAGCGCTGAGCTGGATGAATTTATCCATATTATCCTGTGTTACGAGTTTGTATTCTTTGTTAAGTGATAATAATTCCATAATGTAATCTCCTTATTAAGTGAGACTATTATAACATGCCATAAAAAAAGTTAAAGAATAATCATACATAATTCACAAAATATGGTAAAATAGTCACGAATTCCAGTGGGGGAAATAATGAAAATGAAAAATCGTGCATCGAAATATACATTAATAATTGTTTTGTACTGATAGTTTTTAATTTGGTCTTTGGAACTGTTCTGTCAAAAATTGCATCGAGAGATTTAAAGGCTCAGATTGAAGCTCGTATGCTTGATATTTCAAACACCGCAGCAGCGATGCTTGACGGTGATATGTTAGCCAAAATCACAAAGGACGATTATGGCTCACCCGAATACGAAAAGGTTATGAAGACCCTCACTTACTTTCAGGACAATATAGAGCTTGATTATATCTATTGCATTATGCAGGTCGATGAGAGGGAGTTTGTATTTGGAGTGGATCCAACCGTAGAAGATCCGGGAGAGTTCGGATCACCTATAGTTTATACAGAGGCACTTTACAATGCCAGTAAGGGTAAGGCAGATGTCGATGATGAGCCTTATGAAGATGCTTGGGGAAGTTTTTACAGCGCTTATTCACCTGTCTTTGACTCAAATGGAAATGTGGCCGGTATAGTGGCCGTAGACTTTGACTCTGAGTGGTATCATGGAGAAGTGCAAAACTTGTATGTGATAGTAGGTAGTTTTATTCTGTTTGCACTTATCAGTAGCATTATTCTTGCAATCACAATCGCATCACAATACAAAAGATTCTTCATACGCCTGATGGATAAGATGAATAATTTGTCAGGAAACATCGACACCTTAATCAGAGAGGTGGATAACGGATTTGAAAATGAGGACTACTATTCTCAGGTTCAGATAGACAGATCGGCTATATCTGATGGTATGGATCTCTTGGAAGCGAAAATCCGTGTCATGCAGTTGCGCCTTAAGGAACAGATTGAGGTAATCAGATCTCATGCTTATGTGGATGCTTTAACCGGCGTAAACAACAGAAATGCCTACACAGAGTATCTTCAGGTTTTGGAGAAAAAGATTATAAACAATCCACAACTGGTATTTTCGGTAGCGGTTTTTGATATAAATCAGTTAAAAGCTGTAAATGATGATCTGGGTCATGATATAGGTGACAGGATAATCATTGGCATCGCACATGATATATGTGAAGTTTTTGGAGAAAAATATGTATATAGAGTGGGCGGAGATGAGTTTGTAGTCGTTCTTGAAGAAACTCAGCTCGAAGATAAAATCAAGGTTTTAAAGGATATTATAAACCGTAAAAGTGCTGAAGTCACGGCTAAGCATAACGCGAAAGCAGATGTGGGACTTTCTGCCGGATATGCCGTCTATGACCCTGATAAAGACAGAACATATTCAGAAGTTTTTCATAAGGCAGATAATGCCATGTATGCAGACAAGAAAACATTTTACGAGACTCATAAAGATCGTCGTAAAAGAAGATAGAACATAAAGGAGAAGGAAATATGAAGTATGTAAATTTGGGAAAATCAGACTTAAAGGTATCCCGTATTTGCATGGGGTGCATGGGATTTGGAAATGCTTCAAGCGGCCAGCATGCGTGGACGCTGGATGAGGATGCTTCAAGAGAAATCATCAAATACGGTCTTGAAAAGGGCATCAATTTTTATGATACAGCCATAGCATATCAGGGCGGAACCAGCGAGCAGTTTGTCGGAAGGGCTCTTAAGGATTTTGCGAAGCGTGATGATTTTGTTATTGCTACAAAGTTTCTTCCGAGAAGCGAGGAGGAAATAGCCGCAGGAGTTAGCGGACAGAAGCACATAGAAAACTCTTTAAATAAGAGCCTTGAAAATCTGGGACTCGATTATGTGGACTTATATGTTTATCACATGTGGGATTACAATACTCCGATTGAAGATATCATGGAAGGTCTTGGAGCTGTGGTAAAAGCGGGAAAGGTAAGATATATCGGCATTTCAAACTGCTATGCCTGGCAGCTCGCAAAGGCAAATTTCTATGCCAGAGAAAAGGGACTTCCTGAGTTTGTTTCCATTCAGGGTCACTACAACCTGATAGCAAGGGAAGAAGAGAGAGAAATGGTTCCGTTCTGCCGTGAGGAGAACATTGCGCTGACACCTTACAGTGCACTTGCAAGCGGAAGATTGTCAAAGAGACCGGGTGAGACATCAGCTCGTCTTGAAATGGATGCATTTGCAAAATTCAAATACGACAAGACTAAAGATACCGATGCTCTTATTATAAACAGGGTAATGGAAATAGCCGACAAGAAGGGTGTTTCAATGACCGAGGTTTCACTTGCATGGTTGTTGTCAAAAGTTACATCTCCTGTTGTCGGAGCCACAAAGAAATCTCACATTGACGGTGCTGTAGCCGCTGTAGAGCTCACACTTACCGATGAAGAGATTGCATATCTTGAGGAACCGTATGTACCACATGAATTAGCCGGAGTTATGGCTCAGAACAGAAGATAAGGATTAACCGTGAATAGTAACCATAAAATTAAAAAGATTAGTTGACAGCCCGTTCAAGTAGAATTATAATAATCTTCGATTGCGATGCAATTTATGTAAAGAGGGCGGACAGCAATGAGCTATTTGTTTTCAGATAAAAAAACAAGAATCATATCGGGCATTATGGTTTTTGTAATGCTCATATTTTTGCTGTTTGCCTCTTTTTTCGTGGCTATTGAGGCTCATCATGACTGTGTGGGAGA